>CAYFLQ010000087.1:0-6083 GCA_964344065.1 uncultured Sphingobacterium sp.
AAAAATGGACACCACTGTTATACAGGTGAAAAAAATCCATTTCATGCCAAAACGCAGATTTTATACGGACTCTTGCAGGATGAGGCTGCAGAATTGATGAAAGCCTTTTTTAGGAAAAAGCGCATCTGATTTTTATCTTTGCCAAAAATATATTTATGCCATTTACACTACCTTCTTTGCCCTATGCACATGATGCATTGGAACCACATATTGATACGATGACCATGCAAATACATCATGGAAAACATCATCAAGCATATGTAGATAATTTAAACAAAGCCATTGCAGGTACTCCACATGAAAATAAAACATTGGAAGAACTGGTTGCTCATGCAGGAAGTATTTCACCTGCAGTTCGTAACAATGGAGGCGGACACTGGAACCATACTTTCTTTTGGGAGAGTCTTGCTCCTAACGCTGGCGGAAAACCCGATGGTGCACTTGCTGCTGCCATTGATGCAGCCTTCGGATCATTTGATGCATTCAAAGAAAAATTCAGCACTGCAGGGATGACAAGATTCGGAAGTGGTTGGGCATGGTTGATAGTAAAAGACGGGAAATTGGAGATTTCATCTACACCAAACCAAGACAATCCACTGATGGATGTTGCAGAAATAAAAGGAAAGCCGATCTTAGGGGTAGATGTATGGGAGCATGCTTATTATCTCAAATATCAAAATCGCAGAGCCGACTATCTTGCTGCTTTCTGGTCTGTTGTGAACTGGAAAAAAATTGCAGAACGTTTCTAAGCAGGATCATATCCGCTGCCACCCCATGGGTGGCAGCTTGAAATTCTTTTAAGGGCCTTCCACAGGCCCTTCATTATTCCATATTTTCTTAGCGCATCAATGGCATATTGCGAACAGGTTGGGGTATACCTGCATTTAGGTCCCAACCACGGTGAAATCACCATCCTATAGGTTTGTATCAACAAAATAAATGGAGCAATTAACAAGTTCTTGATGGCGGATTTCAACTCCTTCATAAGATGTAAAGCTATTTCATATCTGTTAAAGAATCTGCCTTGATGGTGAATTATCTGTAGTCAGTTGGTTGATAATGTCTTTTTCATACACGCACTGATAAAGAATTTTATGAAAACATACAACCATGCTTCAATCAATGATCGTCAAAGAAAAAATCAAACTCACGGATCCTATTCTTCCTTCATTTAAGTTGACTGATGAAGAAGTATCAGTCACGTTAAATAGGTGGATAAAATTACTAACAGATCATCAAATCCATGTTGTGTTTAATCAAACGCCCGTCAAATGCAGAGAGCAGTATGATTATTTAGCCAATGAATTTATGTTGATGGAGCTTCCACCTCATCCGGAAGGACTTCATTTTTGTTTTATGTATGATCCTATTCAGCCTGAAGATGAATGGAGTGATATTGATAAGATGGTACATCAAATGTTAGAAGATGTGTTCAGAAAAAAACAGCCATCTGCACTTCCCTATGTAAACAGACGGTTACATTTTAATGAGTTCGAAAACCTTTCAGAACCAGAATTCAATTATTTGGTGATCAATCATCCTAAATACATATCTGACGTTGGATATTTCAAAATCGAGCTGAAGAGCAGGGAAGTTTTTCAAAATAACATGGATATCAAAGGCAATTATCATGTTGGATATGCCCATCCCTGCCATTGTGACTTGCACAATGGGAATTGGAAAGTTAGCCTGTGCTGTATGGAGGGCAAATGGGGTGTAAAAGCCCTTTTCATAGATGGATTTTGAGGTAAAATGAGCTCCTAAATTTAGGAATGACTTATCGTTTCCCTTTCCCCATTTCCTTAACTTAGCGTTTCCAAAAAACGATTCGTGGAGGAGAACAACAAGACATTTTTAGAGCGACTCAGATCAGGCAACGGAGAAGAATCAGAGATGACATTTATAGATCATCTTGAAGTATTGAGATGGCATATTGTTCGATCTGTCTTAGCGATATTGATTTCAGCCATTTTATTTTTCATTTACATTGATGAACTCTTTGATATAGTAATCATGGGTCCAACCCGCAATGATTTTATTTCATACAGGGTCTTGTGTAATCTGAGTCACTTGCTTGGCATGGGCGATTCGCTTTGTATGCCTCCCATGAAATTGAATTTACAGGTTACTTCCATCAGTGGTACGTTTATGTCCAGCATCACCATAGCTGTGGTTGGTGGACTATTGGTTGCCATTCCTTTTGTGTTTTATGAAATATGGAAGTTTGTTCGCCCCGCGTTAAAACCAACTGAACTCAAATATACTCGTGGCATTATCTTTTGGGTAAGCTTCTTCTTTTTTATGGGTGCTGCATTCGGGTACTTTATGCTTGCTCCTTTTACATTTAATTTTCTGGCCAATTATACGATTGGAGCAATGGGTGTGATTGACTATCGCCCCACGTTATCAGATTATTTGGATACACTGATTGATATTACATTGGGTGCAGGTATTGCATTTGAACTTCCAATGGCAACATGGCTTTTGTCAAAGCTAGGAATCATTACGCCGCAGTTTCTCAGAAATTACCGCAAGTATGCATATGTGGTATTGCTGGTATTGGCAGCAGTCATTACTCCATCACCAGATTGGGGATCACAGTTGATTGTGGTTGTTCCTCTTGTGTTGTTATATGAAATAAGCATCATCATAGCAGCCAGGGTGAAGAAAAAGCAAGATAAAGAGTGGGAATAAAATCAATTGAAACCATGAATAAAATCATAGCCATAGGATCTGATCACGCAGGGTTTAGTTACAAGTCTGCAATCATTGATCACCTCCAAAAAAGAGGATTCGAAATAAAAGACCATGGAACTTTTTCTGAAGCTTCCTGTGATTATCCTGATTATGCACATGCAGTGGCTGTTGCTGTAGAAAATGCCGAGGCATGGATGGGGATCTTGATTTGTGGTTCTGCAAACGGTGTTGCCATTACAGCTAATAAACACCAAGGTGTTCGAGCAGCCATTTGTTGGGAAACTGAAATAGCTTCATTGGCTCGTCAACACAATGACGCAAACATCATTTGTATACCTGCACGATTTGTTAGCACAGATCTTGCTTTGAATATGGTAGATCTTTTTATGTCAACCGATTTCGAAGGCGGAAGACATTTAAATAGGGTTCAAAAAATTAAATTATAAAACATGTTAAGATTTTTTTCGTTGTTGATGGTATTGTCACTTTCTATTTCAGTGAATGCCCAGAAAAAGAAAACAGCTGTTGCAGATCCTAAAAAATATGCAGCAACTATTACACCAGAAGATTTAAGCAAACATTTATATATCGTTGCTGGCGCAGAAATGGAGGGACGTGAAACGGCATCCGAAGGACAACGCAAGGCTGCAGCATATATTGAAAATCATTTTAAATCACTTGGGCTTCAGCCTGGAAACAATGGGAGTTATCAGCAACAATATCCAGTATATAAAGATGAAGTGGCCAATGCAGCTGTAACCGTAAATGGAAAATCTTTTGTTGTAAACAATGACTTTAGCCCCATCGCCAACTGGAACAATACTGCAACACATTATTTTTCTGAAGTAGTATTTGTAGGACACGGAATCGTTGATAAGGAAATCAATGATTATGCAGGTCAAAATGTAACGGGAAAACTTGTATTTGTTTTAGATGGTGCACCCAGTGGGTACAAGCCATCTGCTGGTGGATTTAGATCTCCCTCAAGCTGGTACGGTAAAATTCAAACAGCAAAAAGCAAAGGAGCTGCCGCTGTGTTGATAGTTGCCGGTGGATTTCCCCGCAAGGCACCAACTGATGCAACCATGCATGTCGATTTGTACAAGAGTGAAATCTATCCTAATTCTTATTTTATATCAGAACAAGTTGCCTCTTCTATTCTTGGTGATGCATTCACTCAATTGAAAGAAGCAGGAAAATCTAAATCACTTCCTGCGCAGGTGATGAAAGCCAATGTTAAATTGGTATTTGAGAAGAAGACCACAGAAACTTCCAGTTCAAATGTGATGGGAATTTTACCTGGTTCTGACAAGACTGATGAATGGCTCATTATCACCGCCCACTACGATCACTTAGGAAAACGTGGCAATGTCATTTATTATGGTGCAGACGATGATGGATCTGGAACCGTTGGCGTTTTGGAAATAGCTGAAGCATTTGCCAAAGCAAAAGCTGAAGGAAAAGGACCAAGAAGAAATATTTTATTCATGACAGTCAGTGGCGAAGAAAAAGGCTTGTGGGGATCAGAATATTTTTCTGATCATCCAACCATACCACTCGAAAAAGCTACAGCCGATTTGAATATTGATATGATTGGACGAGTGGATACTGAGAGAAAATTAGGAGATACGTTGAACTATGTTTATGTAGTGGGAGATGATAAGTTGAGTTCTGATTTGAAGCCCATCAGTGAAGGAGTTAATAAGAAATACATCAACATGACGCTTGATTACAAATTCAATGATCCAAAAGATCCTAATAGAATTTACTACCGCAGTGATCACTTTAATTTTGCCAACAAAGGAGTGCCCATCATTTTCTACTATGATGGTATGTTGTTGTCTGATTATCATAAGCCAACAGATACACCCGATAAGATTTACTATCCATTGCTTTCAAAAAGAGCGCAGCTGGTGTTCTATACTGCATGGGAAATGGCAAATCGTGACGAAAAATTGAAAAGAGATATTCCTTTGAATTAGGAGTAATATGGTAGATAGCAATAAAAAGTGGTACGTACTCTATACCAAACCGAGGTGGGAAAAAAAGGTCGATAAGGCCCTTCAGCAGAGGGGAATTGAATCTTATTGCCCTTTGAATCGTGTGAAAAGGAAATGGAGTGATCGGATGAAGACCATTGAAGAACCTCTTTTTAAAAGCTATGTATTTGTCCGGGTTGAAGAAAAAGACAAAACGGAAGTGCGTTATGTGGATGGAGTGCTCAATTATATCTATTGGAACGGGAAACCTGCCATAGTTAGAGAAGAGGAAATCATCGAAATCAAGAAATTCCTGAAAGATTATGATGATGTGGAAGTGAAAAATCTTGAGGTAAAGCCAGCAGATGCTGTAGTGGTCAATGCCGGGGTAATGGTAGGGGCAACTGGCCGGGTGCTCAGGGTGATGGGCAATAATATGGTGGAAGTTCGCATCGAAAGCCTCGGTTTTGTCCTAACCGCCAAATTTGAAAAGAAAAACCTCCTCAAGGCCTGATCCACTTGAACAATTCCGCTGATCTGGTGTTATTGTGAGTGATGAACGCTTTTACCATCAAGGACCTCGAAAATCTTACCGGGATCAAAGCCCATACCATCCGGATATGGGAGCAGCGTTATCATTTCTTGAAACCTCAAAGGACAGACACCAACATTCGCTACTACAGCAATGATGAGCTAAAGAAAATTTTGAATATCTCCCTGCTCAATAAGAATGGTTTCAAAATCTCACATATCGACAGAATGTCTGATATCGAAATCAATGAGAAAATTCTTAGCATCAATAGTCCTGAAGCTCAACAGGAGCAGGTAGTCAATACCATGATCCAATACATGGTTGATATCGAATTGATAGGATTCGAGCAATTGTTGAGAGAGAGAATTGAAGCAAAAGGAATAGAAAAAGTAATCCACCAATACATTTTCCCATTCATGGAAAGAATAGGCCTGCTCTGGGTTACAGGCCATATCAATCCTGCACAAGAACACCTGGTTTCTAATATCATTCGCCACAAACTTATTGTTGGTACAGAATCAGTAAAACCAATTTTCAAATCCAATAAAAGTGTATTGCTCTTCATGCCTGATGGAGAATACCATGAGTTGGGTTTGCTATTTATTCAATACCTCTTGAAGAACAGAGGCATCGATGTGTACTATCTCGGAGCCAGTGTTCCATTGGTAGATGTTGCCTATGTTGTTAAATACAAGCAGCCTGATTTTATCTATACACACATGACCACTGCCTCCAGGCAATTTAACTTTGAAAGATTCATGACACAGGCGGTCCAAAAATTTGGATCTGTCCCATTTGTAATATCAGGGCCCGTTGCTGCCATGTACGAAAACAAGATCCCTCCACAGGTCAAATTCAAGCGTTCACTCCAAGAA
>CAYFLQ010000088.1:0-6080 GCA_964344065.1 uncultured Sphingobacterium sp.
GTGTTGAGTTTCCTTTGGCGGCAAAATCTGTTGTGGTGAAAGGCAAAAGCCAACATCCTGTTTTTAAATGGCTTTCAGATCCATCACAAAATGGTTGGAATGGTCGTGATCCTGTATGGAATTTCTCCAAATACATCATTGATGAGAAAGGCAACCTCATTGGATATTTTGATCCCGGAGTGAGTCCGTTGAGCAAAGAATTTTTAACTGTACTTCATACGCCTCAGTCTTGATATGATGAATCCAGTTTCCAGTCACGTTGTATTGGTGAATGAGTTCGATGAGCCCATTGGTACCATGGAAAAAATGGAGGCTCATGAAAAAGCACTGCTGCACAGGGCTTTCAGTGTGTTCATTTTTAATGATCAAGGTGAAATGCTGCTTCAAAGAAGGTCTTTGAAAAAATACCACAGTGGTGGACTTTGGACCAATGCATGCTGCAGTCATCCATATCCTGATGAGGATATATTGCATGCAGCTGTCAGAAGAACGAAAGAAGAGTTGGGTATTGATGTTGAATTAAAAAAAGCATTTTCATTTACCTATAAAGCTGTGTTAGATGCCGGCCTAACAGAACATGAGTTTGATCATGTCTTCATTGGTCACTATCAAGGCAATATCAGTCCAGATATCAATGAAGTGGGTGATTATGCATATTTAGATATGCAGTATCTGCAATCACATGTAGCCGAATTTCCTGAAAAGTATACAATCTGGTTTAGAATTGCACTTCCTCAGCTGCAAGATTATTTGAGCAAAAGCGCACAATGATTTTGTAACTTTACTTTTTATAAAAGCATATTTTTTCGTGGAAGATATCTGTAAATACATTTGTAAAAATGTTGTAATTGGTATCTTGACCACATGATTGTGCAACCATCCATTATGGCTAAATCATTTGATGCCTCTATGCTCAGAGCGTGGTCTGCCTTTTCAGACGAATTCATCGCAGTGTGGGATGACAGGGGAGTTGAATTGTTATATTTCAATGATTCTTTTACAAAATTATTTGGTTATCAAGATCGTGAAGAGTTTGCTCATGCGTATGCATTTTTGTGTCCACGTGAAAATGAATTAGACAGGAATCTTTCCAAGTTAATGTTTGATAATATCAAGCGACATGGGAATTGGACTGAAGAGGTGTTATTAAAAAAGAAGTCGGGTGAAGTTTTCTTAGGTAGACTCGATATTGGAAAATTCAGTTATGATGGGCAAGATTTTTATTTACAACGAATCATCGATATTGATGCCCAACGCATTTCTTCTGCTAATTTATATAAAGAGGTAAAGAAATTTGAGGCTTTGTTTCAATTTGCTACGCTCCCAATATTGTTGGTCAATCATCAAGGAGGGATCATGCTTGCCAATAAACAGGCTACCGAATTGTTTGGGTATACTGCTGAAGAATTGATGTCTATAAAGGTGGAAAGTCTGATTCCGGATCGTTTCCGAGGAACACACGAGCACCACAGAAACCGATATGACCAAAAGCCTGAAAACCGACCTATGGGTAAGGGTTTGCAGTTGTCTGCCAAAAAGAAAAATGGACAAGAATTTCCAGTTGAAATCAGTCTTGGTCATTACAAAGTTGATGAAGAGCAATTTGTCATTGCATTTGTTATAGACATCACCAAGCGTCTTGAAAGTGAAAATGCCTTGCGGGCACAAAAAGAAGAATTGGAGAGAGTGAATATCCAAATGGAAAAGCTGAATGAAGAGCTTGAATTAAAAGTAGAAAGACGAACTCAAGAGCTATCTGATGCATTGAGCAAAGAGCGAGAGTTGAGTGACTTAAAATCCAGGTTTGTATCAATGGCATCACATGAATTTCGTACACCTTTGAGTACCATCCTTTCATCCGTTTCATTGATTGCAAAGTATACCCTTTCAGAAGACCAGGATAAGCGCGACAAGCACATCATGCGCATCAGATCTTCCGTAAATAATTTAACTGACATATTAAACGAGTTTCTTTCACTCGGAAAAATTGAAGAGGGTAAGATTCAGCAACACGTATCTGAGTTCAATGTAAAAGAGCAATTGCATTTGATGATACAGGAAATTCAACCCATCCTGAAAAAAGGACAAGAAATTGTATACCAACACAATGGTGGTTTGCATGTGAAAATGGATCTTTCCTTGCTTAGAAATATCATGATCAATCTGATTTCAAATGCCATTAAATTCTCTTCAGATGGGGCGATGATATGGGCTGAGAGTGAAATGAATGGAAGCGGAATGTTGACGATTCAAGTTAGAGACCAGGGCTTGGGCATCCCAGATGAAGATAAAAAACACTTGTTTGAAAGATTTTTCAGAGGAAAGAATGTAACCAACATACAAGGAACCGGACTTGGATTGCATATTGTTTCAAAATATGTGGAACTGATGGGAGGTCGAATCGAAGTGGAAAGCGAATTGAACAAAGGGACCTTATTTACTTTAAAATTTACCTTATGAACACTGTTTTATTGATTGAAGACAATGCAGAGATCAGAGAAAACACAGCAGAAATACTTGAATTGGCTAATTACCGTGTAATCACAGCGGAAAATGGCAAAGATGGAATTGAAAAAGCTACATCAGAACAGCCCGATATCATTGTATGTGATATCATGATGCCTGTGTTAGATGGCTATGGCGTTTTGCATATGTTGAATAAAAGTGATGTGCTAAGAGAAATTCCGTTCATTTTTCTTACAGCTAAAACAGAAAGATTAGATTTTCGAAAAGGGATGGAAATGGGTGCAGACGATTATATTACTAAGCCATTCACTGAATTGGAATTGTTGAATGCCATAGAACAACGTATTAAGAAAGTAAATCGTATAAAAGAGAAATATTCCAATGGTCAGTATGATATGAAATCGTTGTTTGAAGAAATGGGCAAGGAAAGTATTTGGGAAGAATTTTCGTCTGGGCGATTTAGCAATGTATATAAAAAGAAACAAATCATATACAGTGAAGGAAATCACCCGTCTAATCTGTTTTTTGTAAACAAAGGGAAAGTGAAACTGTATAAATCAAATGATGACGGAAAGGACCTTACTATTGGACTATTTGGGGCAGGAGAATATTTTGGATATATGTCATTGTTGAAGCATTCGGTATATCGTGAAACAGCAGAAGCTATGGAGGAATCTGAAGTTGCCATGATTCCCCGTGCAGAATTTGAAAGCCTCATTGGAGAAAATCCAATGATCATGAAAAAGTTTATTCAATTGCTTGCCGGAAATATTGCTGAAAAGGAAAATCAATTGTTAGGGTTGGCGTATAATTCACTGCGCAAGCGGGTTGCAGATGCACTTCTTTTATTGAGAGAAAAATTCGGTAACGGCACCAGCCCTTTTTCTATCCACATCTCTCGTGAAGACCTTGCTAATATTGCAGGTACTGCAACAGAATCTTTGATTAGGACGTTGAGCGATTTCAAGACAGAGAAGCTCATCGACATCAAAGATGGAAATATCGTACTCTTGAATGAGAAGAAATTAGAGAATCTATTTAATTGATTTATTCAACTGCAGAAAGAGAGATCAGGTAAGTATTGTAATCTTTTCTAAGTATACTGTGATCTCTTTCAATATAATCAATCTGTTCTTTTAATCTAGCATGTATTTTTTTCAACGATTGAAATTGATTGGATGTTTCGGGTGAGGTCTGCTGATTCCATTTTTCAACATGTCTCAACAGATCATGTTTCATATGATCATACACATCATCTTTTACAATAAATTGATTTTGGAAATGTTCTGCTAATGCAAGATTTTCATTGTTGGTGATGTCATCCATCACTTCAGAAAGACGCGTTTTTAGGAATGCATTTTCTTGATGTAAGAAATCAATAAGTCTTACCCATGAGGATGTCTCAAAGATATACTGCGTCCATTTGCTACCAATCTTAATATTTTTTACCATCATTCGCCTGTTTAAAAAAGAGCCAGCCAATTGCGCCTGCAAGTTGACTGGCGGTTTGATCAGTGTACACTGATTTTTTGGTGAACGGTTTTTACACTTTCCTCTTTTTTAGGAAGTGTTAATACCAATTCTCCATTTTTATAATTTGCGTCAATCTTGTCTTTCAGAATGTCTTCTGGAAGCGTGAATGACCTAGAGAAGCCTCTGTAGTTATACTCTTTTCTGGAGTATCCATCTTCTCTTTCTTCTTTTTTTTCATCCTTTTCTGCGCTTACAGTAAGGGTAGAACCATTTACATCAATTTTAAAATCGTTTTTTTCCAACCCTGGTGCTGCCAGTGAAATTTCATAGTCTTTGTTAGACTCTTTTACATTTACTGCAGGCATGTGCGAAGAGAATGGCCATCTGTCATCCAACCATTCGCTCCAGGGTCTCATGATTTCTTCCATTGCTGATGGTCTGAAAAGCGATGACCTCAACAAAGATTTTCCATTGCCAGACATAATCGATAATTTTTTGTGATGAATATTTTTCATGACAAATCTATTGCTGATTGGATGCAATGTTAATAATGGGTCTCATGAAAAAAAATGAGTTTGATCATCTGGTGCTGCATTGAAGGGTAGTTTCACTTCCGTGTATAATGCTCGGACTAAGCAAGTTTCCCATGTTTAATCCTCTTACAATCAACATAATTGCTATTAATCCAATCATGTATGCATGCCATTTGGAAAAATAATTTTTAATAGTTGATTGAACGTATTTGCCCATGACAGTAGTTGTAAGCAGCAATGGTAGCGTGCCAATTCCAAAAGCAACCATAAATATAACCCCCTGAAATCCACTCTGTGTCGCTGTTGCGCCCGCCAATGCAACATAGACCATGCCGCAAGGTAAAATGCCATTTAGTATGCCAGCAAGTATTTTTGAGGAAATACTATCAGAAAATATAAATGGAGATATTTTTTTTCTCAGCCATGTTGATATAACGTTATTCGTAAGCGTAGATTCAAATGATGGAAATAATTGAATGAGTAATATGGTAGATAAAATACATATGCCCAATAGCAATGATATATTTTGCTGTATGCCAAACCATTTAAAGCTGCTTCCAATCCATCCAAAAACCATGCCGTATATACCATAAACGCTTATTCTTGCTGCTTGATAGATTATCCAATTCATTACATTCAATTGCTTGTCTTCTTTTTGTAGCAAGACGGCAAATTGCAGAGGACTGCACATCCCAACGCAGTGAAGACTTGAACCCAAGCCTATAAGAAATGCCGATATAAGCAATGAGATATTCAATGTAGGAATACAGGTTGTTCGTAATAATATTCTTCCTTATTGATTTTCCAAGTGAGCTTTATCAGATAATTGCCATGCACATCCCTGGGAATTTTTACAGAAGTGCTAGCAGTAGTAGTTTGAAAATCTCCCTTGAAATCTCTATCCTGGTTTGCGGCATAATACAGTGTCCAATTTCCAGCAATGACTGCCTGTTTGAATTCTTTTGGAAATTGAATATCGATTGATTCTTTTGTTACCAACGTTTCAACTTTAGAATGCAATGCAGCAGTCCTGGTCGACTGATCAATTACTTTTTGGTATGCCAATTCCTCTGAATAATAGTTTTCAGATACCAAGTCGCGATTTTGCTTTGATGAAAGAAAAACCATGTACAAAATACCCATTACAAATATTCCGTAAACAATTACTATTTTAAATCCCCAGTTGAATTTCATGCTTAATGGTTTAGTTACTAATTGGACCAATGAAGGTTGTTTCCTTGCTGCTTAATTTTTTGCCATTTGCAAGAAGTGTCAAGTGTATGTCATTTTTCCTTTTTCGAATTTGATCAGCTTTTTTCTTTACGAGGAATGTAATTACTGCATAGCTTTCTTTTTCAATTGTTGGTTGCTTTCCTAAAATTTCAAGTACACCTTCTTCTGTCGCGATGCTTAATTCAACTGCCATGTCTTTGTGGGTTTTATTAAACATTCTTGCAGTGTATAAGTTCCCAACAAAACCATTGGGTAATTGCTGGTACACCATTCCCTGTGTTCTTAATATGGTGATATCCACCTCCTCCCTCGTTATCAGCATCATTACCAACGCAGTTGCAATGAGTATGAGTACTGCTGTATAAGCTTTTATTC
>CAYFLQ010000089.1:0-6016 GCA_964344065.1 uncultured Sphingobacterium sp.
AGAATGAAAATGCCAAAAGTGGTCTTGCAGGATACAGATGGTGATGGAGTAACTGATCAATTCGATAAAGAACCTAAAACTCCAGCTGGTGCACCTGTGGATGCACATGGTGTTAGCAGAGATACAGACGGTGATGGAGTGCCTGACTATAAGGATAAACAATTGATTACCCCTACAGAATGTCAGCCTGTAGATGTAAATGGTGTAGGAAAATGCCCAGAGCCTGAGTGCTGCAAAAACATGGCACCAGCTCCTGTAGCCTGTGCTGTAGGTAATATTCCAAGTATTGTATTCAAGAAGGGTGCCGTTCAGCTGTCAAATGATGCGCAAGCATTGCTTGCTTCTACTGCTGACAGATTAAAAAACAACCCTACCTGCAAACTGCTCATAACAGGATATGCACAGGGTACCAAGGCTAGTCAGCAATTGAGCTGGGATAGAGTGAACGCCATCATCAATTACCTGGTTGAAAAACAGGGAGTTGCTGCAGAGCGTTTGATCAATAAATATGGTCAGTCTGATGGGGATGTGAATACAGTTGATTTCTCGGCGACTGCTGAGAATATATCTGGACCCAACACAGTACCTGCTCCTCATCCAAATCTTCGTAAAAATTAATCAACGAGCTATCATAATTGAAAAAGGCCCTTCCAAGGGCCTTTTTTGTGAGGTTTTTAACCTGAAAATGAATGTTTTAGGGCTAGTTTCACATCTTAATGCAATTGCTTACCTTTGTCGCCCTTTATGAAGTTTAGAGTATTACTCATATTAGTGCTGTTTTCAGCTACATCCTGTACTTTTTTCAAGAAGGTTTTCAAGAAAAAAAAGGAAGAAGTAGTGTTGAATGAATCATCCAGATTTGGACAAATCCTTAAAAGCAAGGACTATGAGTTCAAGTTGAAGATGGCCAATCATTATTATGAAAAGAAAGACTTTCGGAAGGCGCAGGTGCTGTATGAAGAAGTTTTCCCTGTATTCAAAGGAACTCCTCAGCATGAGGATCTTTATTACAAGTACGCAAATGCTCACTTTAATTTGAAAGATTTCCTGACAGCTGAAAACCTGTTCAAAGGTTATATTGAGGTTTTCCCCAATAGCCCAAGAGCAGAGGAAGTAGAGTACCTCCAGGCTTATTGCTTCTATAAACAATCACCCAAGGCTGAATTGGAACAAGCCAATACCATCAAAGCGATTGGTATGATGCAGATTTACCTGAATAGCCATGCAAATTCAAGCAGAAAAGCGGAGGCGGAAGATATTATATTGAAACTTCAGCAGAAATTGGAATTAAAAGAGTTCCTCTCTGCTCAATTATACTTCAATGTTGGACAATTCAAGGCAGCAGCGCTGGCCTACACGACTTTGATGAATAATTACCCCGATTCTGAGAAAGGGGATCAATATAAACTCATGGCTATCAAGGCATACTACCGATTTGCTGCCATGAGTATAGATGATAAAAAAACCGAGCGTTACAACAAGGTGATCACCGAAGTGGAGGATTTCCAAGATCGTTTCCCCCAAAGTAATTTGCTCAAGGAAGCTGAACGTTACTTAACTTTGTCCAAGAATAACTTAAAAAACATAAATAATGAGCAGACTGCGCAGACAGCTGGGAAGTAATCTAACCAACGTAGCTGAAACCAAAGATTTGAACGAAATCAAATCCAAAACAGGTAATGTGTATGAATCTATTTCCATCATTGCCAGAAGAGCCAGCCAAATCAATATTTCATTGAAAGAAGAATTGCATAATAAACTGGAAGAATTTGCAAGCCATACTGATAGCCTAGAAGAGATTCACGAAAACAAAGAGCAAATCGAGATTTCTAAGGCCTATGAAAAAATGCCTAATCCAGCATTGTTGGCAACACAAGAATTCATGGAAGACAAGGTTTACTTCAGGAAAAATGAAGAAGATCTTTTCCGTTAATAGAACAAAACATTTTGTAAAAAGGCGATGGATTTCCATCGCCTTTTTTTAGCTTTCGACTTAGATTTGTAATGCATATGATTCAAAGAATATTTCTACTTATTTTATTGATTACTTGCAGCAGTTCATACGCGCAAGAATTAAATGCAAAGGTGAATGTGGTCTATGCTCAAATCAGCAGCAATGTCGACAAAAAAGTATTTCAAAATCTGCAATCATCCCTCCAAAATTTTATCAATAAACGCAAATGGACAGCAGATAATTTTGAATCCAATGAAAAAATTGAATGCAGCTTTCTGTTGAATATTCAATCTGTAGTAGAAACCAATGTGTATAAAGCAACATTGACAGTACAAGCTGCAAGACCTGTGTATAACACCAGTTATGTTTCACCACTGATCAATTTTATAGACAATGATGTAGTATTTAGATATGTTGAATTTCAGCCCATAGAATTCAATGAAACACGTATATCTGGAACTGAACCCCTTGCTGCAAACCTATCTGCTACCATTGCGTATTATGTCAATGTTATATTGGGACTAGACTACGACAGTTTCTCTCCTAAAGGAGGCGACCCATATTTTCAAAAAGCCAATTTAATAGTCAATGCTGCGCCTGAAGGAAGAAATATCTCAGGTTGGAAAGCATTTGATGGTTCACGTAATCGCTATTGGCTCTCTGAAAATTTACAAAACAGCAAGTATGCACTGATCCATGATGCGTTGTATACATATTACCGCAAAGGAATGGATCAGATGATCGCCAATGAAAACGATGCAAGAGCTCAATTGCTCGTAGCACTTGGACACCTTTCAAAAGTGCATGCTGAAACTCCCAATCTCATGATCATTCCATTTTTCTTTCAAGGGAAGTCGGATGAAATTATAAGAGCATTTAAAAAATCTTCCGTTCAGGAAAAAAACCAGGTAGCAGAGATTTGTGCCAAAATGGACATCACGAATGCTTCCAGATATAATTCAGAATTGAAATAATGTTAAGTAGGATTCTAATCATATTGACCGTGCTATGCTTTCTTGGATGTTCAGCGAAAAAGAATGCGGATTTGATATCAAAAGAAAAAATGATAGATCTTATCACTGAAGTTTCTCTTGCTGAAGCCTATTCAGAAACGTATATATTGAAAGACAGTTCACTGAAAAAAGACAGTGTACTACAACAAGAATTGAATGCGGTGTATACAATCAATCACGTAACTCCTGTTCAATTTGCCAATAGTTATAAATTTTACAATTCAAATCCAATACTCTTTAAAGAAATCATCGACTCTGCACATGCCAGAGCCTATAGAAAAAAAGACAGAATTTACTTATCTACCAGTGTGAAATAAGGATATATGTTTTTGACCAAAGATGATTTAAAACTCTCATATGGAGTAGATCTTAGCATAGGGGCTAACTATGTTGAAAGAGCCGTTCCGGCAGATAATCTCTATTGGAAGAATAGAACCATTTATTTACCAGGAGCACCCGGATATATTTTTATTCCTATATACACTGATATACTTTTTAGATCAGGAGTGCCAATGGATACGTTGTTGAGTGATGCTTTTATTCAGACCAGTGAATCTATCTTGCACAGCGCAGCATTGCATGAGTACGAAGAGATCACTTGGATGCAGCACGTCCAACAAGTTATTGGACTTGTGGAAGACCGTGTTACCAATCGATCATTTTTTGATCAGTTGTCGTCTTATACATTGCAAGCATTTCCAACAAAACTGACGTCACTTCCATTTGGAACACCATTCCCATCGTTGAATAGAGCGGATAGTTATTTGTTTTTGCTTTCAATCTTGCCCCACGAAGTTGTTGATATACAAAAAGCACTGAAAGGCTGGTATGCATTGATGACGTATTTTTTATTAATGGATGATCTGGCGGATATCAGAGAAGATTTAAAAACCGGACAAGCAAATGCATTGTTGGATGCAGGCTTGGATGATCAAGGGGAAAAATTGATTCTTCAAATGATTGACAACAGCATAACTGATATGAATTCGATAAATCCGGTTATGGCCAATCGAATTGATCATAAAAAAAGCCTGATTGATTTACATGCATTGATACAATCAATCAGGCTAGGAAGGTAACATTGATCTACACTAAAATGGTAGGTCATCACTCTCGCTGCTCTGACCTACAGCTGCAGCATTGTCTTCATTGGTCGACTCGCCTTTAGCACCTCCCAACAATTGAATACTCAGCACTCTCATGGTCAGGGAAGTACCCTGTGTTCCATCGTTTTTGGTGTACCCTCTTACTTCAGGAGTTCCCTCTGCAAACACCAATTGCCCTTTTTTCAAATACGGTGCGATGGCTGTTCTATCAGTCCAATACGCACATTCCACCCAAGTGGTTTTTTCTTTTTGATTGCCTGATGCATCCTTGTAGCGTTCGCTATGCGCAACGCTAAAATTGATCACATTTTTCCCGTTCACGACATTCGTTGTGCAGTCTTTGCCAAGATGTCCAATTACCTGTAGCTTTATCATAATAGATTATTTATTTTCTAAAGTTCATTCAAAGTAAATGCAAATGAAGGTGTAAAAAATCATTCTATTCAGATAGTTTTCCACTTATTTTGCGTTGTAATTTCAATCATACCTTTACGATGGATACAGTTATACAGCATAAAAAACTCGAAGAATTTGTTGTCCAGGTTTTTCTGGCAATCGGATGCAGCAATGATCATGCCGTCCAGGCAACCAAAACACTGTTGGACGCAGATTTGAGAGGTATTGACTCTCATGGAGTGGCAAGGTTATCCGGATATATCCGACTGTGGGAGGTGAAACGTATTAACGCAAATCCTCAGATGAAGATTGTACATGAAACACCCTCAACAGCTGTTGTTGATGGCGACAGTGGCTTGGGGTTGGTTGTAGCACCTTACGCGATGTCAGTAGCAGTTGAGAAAGCAAAAAACGTTGGTACAGGTTGGGTAAGTGTTTGCAACAGCAATCATTTTGGTATTGCTGCATCACATGCAATGCTGGCACTTCAACAAGATATGATTGGGATGGTGATGACCAATGCGAGTGCGCTGGTAGCTCCAACATTTTCAAAAGAAAGAATGCTGGGTACCAACCCGATTTGTGTTGCAGTACCTGCAGGTGAGGAGCCCCCATTTATAGCAGACATGGCAACCACAACCGCTGCAAATGGAAAATTAGAAATACTTCAACGCAAAGGGGAAGATGCTCCTGTGGGCTGGATTCAGGATGAAGAAGGTAACGCAGTACAAAATGCCCATGCATTAAAAAATGGAGGCGCTTTGCTTCCCTTAGGAGGAGATCGTGAGCACGGCAGCCACAAGGGTTATGCATTGGGTTCTATTGTTGACATCTTTTCTGGTGTATTGAGTGGAGCAAATTTTGGCCCATGGGTACCACCATTTCCTGCATATGTTCCAATGCCTGAAAATCAGCCTGGAAAAGGGATAGGGCACTTTTTTGGAGCAATGAGAATAGACGCATTTAGGAAATCAGAAGATTTTAAGAAGGATATGGATTTATGGATCAGGCGCTTTAGAGAGGCAAAACCAATCAATGATCAACAACCTGTAATTATTCCAGGAGATCCAGAGCGATATTTTCAAGCAGAGAGAGAAAAGAATGGAATTCCTCTGGTCGAATCTGTTTGGAATGATCTGCAAGCGATCTCCAAAAAATTCAATATCAAACTTTAACTTTGCAGTCCCTTTAAAACAGGATGAAATGAAAATAATGAAGTTCGGCGGTACCTCAGTAGGTAAGCCAGAGAGAATGTTTCAAGTTGCTGATTTGATCACCAGAGATGAAGAATCAAAAATAGTTGTACTCAGTGCATTAAGTGGCACTACCAATGCATTGGTTGCAATTGGTGATGCCATGGCTTCAGGCGATAAACAAAAAGCAAGTGAACAAATTGAAGCGCTGCATGATCATTATAAAAATTTCATAAAAAATCTCCTGCAAAAAGAAAATGTACAGCAGAAAGCATCAGGGATTATCAATGAACACTTTGATTTTCTGCGCATCATTCTTAAAATCTCATTCAATGATGCATTGAACAAAGACAT
>CAYFLQ010000090.1:0-5954 GCA_964344065.1 uncultured Sphingobacterium sp.
ATGTGATGGGTCAGACTGTAACCAATACCATCACATATTCTGATTTCAAGAAAACTGAGTCTGGATGGGTGGTTGCATACACTACTGATATTGATATGGGAGGCATGTTTCAGTTGAAGAATAAATTGTCAAAGATTGAAGTCAATCCAACCATTGATCCTGCAATTTTTGAGAAGAAGTAATATTTTAGGACAACTTATATAATAAGTAGGTGATGATTCCACCTATTGCTGTGATTAGCAATCCTGCAACCCTTTTCTTTTTCAAGAAAAATAGCATGATCAGTCCAGTGAGAGATACCAACATCATTAAAATGGCTGAAATATCTATCAGCCATTTCCATTGAAGGCTAGTGTCTCTTCCTTTGTGTAAGTCATTTAGCATACCAATCAGCCCCGTTGAAGTTTCTGATAAATCATACGAGGCTTTCTGTCTATCCAAAAAAATATCCGCCCCATATCCTGGCCCCTTGAATGATAACACACACTGGTATTCGTCTATAATGAAATCTTTCAATGGTGCTCTTATTCCATGTTTATTTCTTAACCACTCAACAATTTCCAGTTTTTTAATTTGGCTGCTATCAGGTGATAAAAAACTTTTATTCATTTCACCTTTTACTGAAACCGTTTTTTGTTGATCAGAAAACCACTCTGTATGATTCAGGGTAATACCTGTAATAGCAAAGAAAAATAACGCAATAAAGCTGAACATAGAGAGGTAGATGTGCAGCCATCTGGAAGAAGAGGCTATATTTCTTTTGATGGATGATGCCATATGAATATTATTGGGCTTTTGCGTATGATACTGTTGCACCAGCTATTTCTACATTTCCATTCACTGTAAAACTTTGTTCTTTTTCATTCGCATTGAATTCCTGTTTCATCAATTGGTATGTACCATGTTCTCTTGCAGCCTCTATAAATACGGTGAATTTACCTTGTTTAACAAGTTCTCCTTTATCGTCTTTCCCATCCCATTTAAACATATATGAACCTGCAGGCCTGGTTGCACTGCTGATGCTAAATACTCCTTGTGGAAGAGTAGAATAATTTTGATAATTCTGATGATACCATTCTTTTAAGTCAGGTAACCAACGAGGCTTATTGAACCACAATGCAATATTTTTTACTGTTTCATTATTGCTATTTACAATCCAAATTGCTACGAAAGGTCTTCTGGCAAATCCTTCCAGTCTTGCCAAATCAATATTGATCGTTGCTTCGTATGAGCTGTTCCAGAGCTTTTCTTTAACTACCGCTGAAGGATTTAGAGATACAGGCTTGCTGGATATTTTATGAATTATTTTATTCCAACCATCACTTTCAATGAGTTCATGATTGCTTCCAATTATTTGAAAGGCAATATCAGGAAACTGAGCAGCAATGGAAGTTGATTCTTCAATGGTCATCACATTGAATGCAGTAGCCAGCGCACCAGCAGTGACGGCATCTTTGGCAATCACAGTTGCTGATACAATATGATCAGCTGGCATTCCATCGATTGGATTGATAATGTGGGAATAGTGCTTACCATTTATTGTATATCCTCTTTTATAATTTCCACTTGTTGCAATGGCATTATTTGATAGTTGTATTGTTGAATTTTCAAAAATATTGTCACCCTTGATATTTGGATTGAGGATTTTAATCTGCTCCTCGATTGAACCTTTTGCAACCATATCGCCGCCTATGTTAATCAATGCTCCGTTGATTCCCTGTAATTGTAAAACCTTATCGACTGCTTTGTTAATAATGTAAGATTTTACAAATGAGTTCAATAGCAACTGGGTTTCGCTGGTGTGGATAGCTTTGGGTTAAAGTAGCCCATTTTTCAAAGCTGAGCAATACCTCTTTTAGTTCAATGGGGATTGTAACTTCTTCATTGTAGGATTTCGTCCATTTTGAAAATGCGCTTGATGGATCATAGCTGCTTAGCAAATCATTCAGTCTCTTGATTTCTTTGATGGCAACGTTTTCTGCTTCATCAGCGACAGTTTCATTTTGAGCACTGAATTTCATATCTAAAGATGTACCCAATACATTCTCGAAGCTCGAGGAGTAGATGTCATATTTTTTTCCTTTTTCTATATTGATGAAGGAAAAAAATAATGCTGTCATTAGGATGAGAACATATGAGAAGTGCTTCATATAATTTTTGTTGGATTGGATGCTGAAATGGCTTAATTCCTGCGTTATATAGAGAAGTCGTGCAATTAAATTTAATTGTATAATCGCAATTGAATGGGTTAACTTTGCAGCACAATTGGATAATACCTTGAAGAGTCGGTTAACTTTTTTAATTTTTTTACTTTTCTGTTTTACGATAGGGTTCTCTCAAGAATCTTCAATCGACAGCACAAAATTGAAAAGCTATTTTCACGGCAATTTCAGTGTCACTAACAATGGTATTTCTTTTATTCCGTCATTTTCATTGGGAAAACCCGCTGTAATATTTGAATTGTCAACTGGGAAGAAGAGATTCAGCTTTGACCCACAATTGCGTTGGGCATTGAACGGCAAACCTTGGTCATTTGTGTTTTGGTGGAGGTATAAACTCATCACCAAAGAAAAATTCACTTTCAATGTAGGAATGCATCCCTCAGTAGCGTTCAGGAGAGTGAGCAGCACTGTGAATGGTAATACCACCGTGAATCTTGTTCCACAGCAATTTATAGCCCTTGAATTTTCTCCCAATTACTGGGTAAATAAAAACCTGAGTTTCGGAATGTATTATTTGGTTTCACATGGCATCTATGGTGCTGCAACCAAGTATACCAATTTCCTGACAGTGAACAGTAGTATTTCAAATATCAAATTCTCACCAACCTTGAGATTTAGAATGAATCCTCAATTTTATTATTTGAAAATGGATGCAAACCACGGGTTCTACTTTTCTGATGTGATGTTATTGAGTAAAGTAAAATCACCTTTTTCTTTTGGTTCAATCATTAATAAACCGTTCAAGTCTACTATACCTGGCGGGACTAAATTCTCTTGGAACGTAAGCCTGTTCTATACTTTTCATAAAAATTATATTCGAGTAGTTTAAATATTTTTTCAAATTACTTTCACTACTTCATCATAGGGCACTCTCATTCGTTCTCCCCAGATTCCTTTTTCAGTTCCTTTACCAACGGAAATAATCATTGAGACTTCAGCGCCATGTGGGAGGCCCAATGCTTTTCTTACACGCACCTGATCAAATCCTTCCATAGGACAAGTTTCATATCCTTCTGCAGCAATGGATAGCATGAATGTTTGTGCAGCAAGAGCGATTGATTTATGCACTACAATTTTTGTATCTGATACACCTCCCATTCTGGTCATTGGTCTGAAAAGTGCGATGGTATTGGAAATAATGGTTCTCAACAATCCCATGATACCAAATACATCATTGTTATAAGCAAACGGCACGATCTTTGTATAATAATCAAGCATTCTTTTTTGGTATTTATTTGGAGCCTGATCACCCATTTCATTTTGGATATTTTTCTTATGCCATTGTGCACGCTGTTTCCATTTATCTCTTCTTGTAACAAACGCAACCATATGAGAGGCAGTTTTTGCAGTCTGCTGATTCAAGCACAATGGAGTGAATTTGTTCAATTGAGCCCTCGACTTGATCCAATAAAATTCCCACAACTGCATGTTGCTGCTGTTCGGTGAGAGTATGGCTCTCTCCAAACTTTTCTGGATCACTTCATCAGGAACCTGAACGGTTTGGTCATAATATCTGTTTGATCTTCTCTTCAATACGATCTCCTGAAAACTATTGGATAAGTTGTTTTCCATTCCTTAAAAATTTTTGCAAAGGTACGTTTGAAATATTAACCTACTAGGACATCAAACATGTATGATGTAAAAATAGATTGGCATTCCAATGGTGATGTTAAGTGGAAAGGTAACACCCAGTGCCATTGGTATGTAGAGTCCTGGGTCTGCTTTGGGGGCTGCAAATCTCATTGCAGCAGGAACTGCAATATAAGATGCGCTGGCAGCAAGGATTGAAAATATAAATCGGTTGGCTACAGAGGCTGTAACAAACTGACTGGCATATGCCACGGCAATACCATTGATCAAAGGAATGATTAAAGCAAAAATCATCATAAAAATTCCATGCTCTCTGAATGCCTTGAATCGCTTGGCACTTACCATCCCCATCTCTAAAAGAAAAATTGCCAGGAAACCTTTGAAAATATCGTTCGTAAAAGGTTTGATGCCATCTGCCTGTTTTGAATCTGATATCATTCCAATGATCAAACTTCCCAGTATCATCACCACACTTGCATTGGAGATGGCATGTTTGAAAACTCCACCAAGTGACGGTCCACTGTTATCTATTTCAGATTTTTCAAAAAATCTGATCAGCATTACACCAGCGATGATCGCAGGAAATTCCATCAATGCCATTACTGCTATCATGTGTCCATCGCTATGCAGTGATTGCATTTCCAAAAAAGATACTGCAGAAACAAAGGTAACGGCACTTACTGATCCGTATGAAGCTGCTACAGCGGCTGCATTGCTGATGGATATTTTTTGTTTGAGGATGTAAAATGTATACAAGGGAATCAAAGTAGCAATCAGCAACCCAAATAAAATAGAATAGATAATTTCTGAACCGAATGCACTTTGTTGCAATTCCTGTCCCCCTTTGAAACCGATTGCAAACAAAAGATACAGTGAAATGAACTTTACTGTAGGAGCAGGAATTTCCAGATCACTTTTTATTGCAGCTGCAATAATACCCAGTATAAAAAAGAGCAGCGTGGGATTTGTGAGATTATTTATTATGAGATTGCCTGTCATATAGATGAATTTTCAAAATTAAGGATTACAGTAATCACAATACATCGGATCTTCTGTTAGTTTATTGTAAGGATACATTTTTTCTTCTGCATAGCTACACTTCTGGCAGGTATATATATGGCTTATGACAGATCTTGTAGGTTGATTGCATAGACTGCAGGGGAGTCCTTCTTTAGCACTGGTTACTGCGAAGCCCGGTGTTTGACAAGATGGACAAGTTGATTTTATTTTTTCAAGCAGATTGTGGGTGGCTTTTTCAATCACTTTCATGCGCGTTGGATTGTACATTGCACGCATATCTGTTTCTACATGCATTCGTCCGTATTGATTTGTAAACAAATCAAAAGTTTCTTTCAATCTATTCCAATCATTGATACCCTTGCAAATACCCTCAACATCCTTTTCATCTTTTCTGATGATCAAGGCATGTGAGGGAAACCCAATTTGCTCTGCAAAAGTTTTAAGCTCTTCCCATGTTTCAATGGATTTTGCATTGAAATTGGTGGAAGTGCTGATCTCCCTTGCAATGATTTCGATTTGATTTTTTTTATCCACCAATATCACAATTTCATCGTCTGCAGGTATAAAAATCAGTGAAGGATGAGGTCCGAAAGATCCCTCGCTTGCAATGGCAAGATCGCAATCCATTTGATCCATCACTGCCATGCATTTTTTTCTGGCGGCAGTAACGGGATCATCTGTTCTTGCTTTTTCCCCTGTAAATGTTCCGAGTATATCGGTGTCAAAATCCTTGTTGACACGGCATTCCACTTGCAATGCTTCCGATAATAGAGGAGCAATTACTTTCTCTTTATGGTGTTTTGTGGCGATAGCCAATTTCCTCGATTGAAAGTAATTGCTCATGGACAGGTTATTAGTTACTGACCTTGTCCTAAAGAGTATGCAGGTTTTCCATCGAATGCGTAGAGGTTCTCTGTTTTGATTACCTCAATAGAATGGTCTATTGCTTTTTCAAGCAATTGAATGATCGTTTTTTGGTTGATGGTTTCGTTGTTTGTTGGTTTGAATCTGCATCTCCAGTGGTCTGTACAGAATGTTTCTTTGAATCCTTCAGGCCATACTTTGATGCCCCTGTTGGTGATCATGCTCAAGGAAACATCATTTGTATCAAATTTTTTGCTA
>CAYFLQ010000091.1:0-5944 GCA_964344065.1 uncultured Sphingobacterium sp.
TTGTATAAATCAGATGATGGAGGATTGAATTGGACATTGATGAACAGCAATCCAGAATTTGTTTCTACTCGTCCATTTTATTTTCAAGAAATCGCATGTGATCCTCAAAACGAAAACAGACTTTGGTTGATTTATCAGATGATTTCAAAAAGTGAAGACGCAGGTAAAAATTTTGAAGTGGTAATTCCTTACAACGGCATACACCCCGATCACCATGCATTCTGGATTCATCCCAACAATCCAAATTTCATCATCGATGGAAACGATGGCGGTATCGGTATCACCAGAGACAAGGGAAAGACTTGGATTTTTGACGAGAAGCTTCCAGTAGGACAGTTTTATCACATCAATACCGACAATGAAACACCTTATCATGTAATGGGTGGTATGCAAGACAATGGAACATGGAGAGGTCCGGCGTACACATGGATGTCAGGAGGAATTAAAAATTATTATTGGGAAAATATTTGGGGAGGTGATGGATTTGACGCCATGCCTGATCCTGATGATGCATCATGGATTTATGCAATGAGTCAGGGTGGTTCCGTTGGAAAATACAACATCAAAACCGGTGAATCATGGTACATGAAACCCCCTCAACTAGATGAAAAAACCATGTTGCGTTTTAACTGGAATGCCGCCATGGCTCAAGATCCACATAGTAATTCTACCATTTATTATGGAAGTCAATTTTTACATAAGTCAACCAACAAGGGCGCTTCATGGGAGACGATATCTCCAGATCTAACTACCAACGACAGTGCAAAAATTGATCAGACCAACAACGGTGGAATTTCAATCGACATCACTGGTGCTGAAAATTATTGCACCATCCTTACCATTGCACCATCCTACAAAGACAAAAATGTAGTGTGGGTTGGAACAGACGATGGCAATGTACAACTCACGAAAGATGGAGGAAAAACCTGGACCAATTTCAGAGGAAAAATACCAGGATTGCCAGTAGGTGCTTGGGTGCCTCAAATTCAAGCATCCAAATACAATGCAGCAGAAGCGTTTGTAGTAGCCAATGATTACAGAAGAGGAGATTTCAAACCATACATTTTCAGAACAACTGATTTTGGAAAAACATGGACACGTGTGGTGGATGAAAAGAAAGTTACTGGTTATGCATTGTGTGTATTACAAGATCCTACTGAACCCAATTTGATTTTTGCAGGAACAGAACAAGGATTGTGGGTGAGTCTTGATAATGGAGCAACTTTTCAACAATGGAAGAATGGATACCCCAGTGTTTCCACTTTTGATCTCACCATTCAAGAACGCGAGGCTGATTTGGTAATAGCATCATTCGGAAGAGCATTGTGGGTATTGGATGATATTCGTCCACTTCGCAAATTGGCATCTGCTAAAGGTGAATGGAACAAATCATTTGCAAGTTTTCCAAATGGAAACACTGTACAGGCAATCATCAGAAATGCTCCAGGGTATGAGTGGAGCACATGGGGAATTTGGGATGCTGCCAATAAACCAACAGGTGCTGCAGTTTCATATTATATCAAACCAGTGAGTGACACTTCAAAAAAGAAGGATTCCGTTATGGTTAAAATTTATAATGATAAAAATGAAATTGTTCGCAATCTGAAATGGGCAGCAGACTCTGGATTCAACAGAAAGAATTGGGGTATGGAAGAAAAGGGATTCAGAACACCCGGTAGTGGTGGAAGAGGAAGAAGAGCAGGTGGTGGTGCAGGTGCAGATGAACCTGTTGGCCAACAAGCGCTTCCAGGAACGTATAAGGTAGTATTGAAATACAAAAATGAAACAGACTCTACCTATGTAACTCTTTTAGATGACCCAAGACTTGGAAACAGAAATGCAATCAAAGATGCCCAAGCATTGCTCAGAAATGAATTGAAGAAGAGTGGAGATCAACTTGTTGAAGCGATGGATCTATTGACGGAGGCAGACAATGCAACGAAGAAAGTGGAAACATACATCAAAGAAATGAGTGGCAAAGAAATTGATTCATTAAAAAAGACCACCAAAAAAATTCAAGATGAAGTAAAATCACTTCGTGAATCCATCACAGGAAAGCCTCAAACAAAACAAGGATATGGGCAAGTTCCTACGATCACAGTGATGAGCACATATCAACAAGCAAGTTCATCCATTGCATCCAAACCCATTGCACCTGGTGAACAAGAAAAAAGACAAGTAGAAAATGCAACCAAGCTCATTGAAGCAGCTGTAAAAAAAGTGAATGCATTCAAGGAAGGAAGTTGGAAAATATACAGAGAACAGGTTGCAGCCACCAAGCTGGACCCATTTGAAAAATAAACAAAAAGGGAGCATTGATCGATGCTCCCTTTTTTTATGCTTTTTTAATTTCTGTTCAATAAAAACTCGAAGGGCTTTGAGCCATTTCTTTTCATGGCTTTACTGATATGGATCCTGTCATGATATATCCTAAATCGATTAAGGTCAATCAATTCGAATGACATGAAAAATGATTCAGCATTTTCAGTTGCACGCAAAAGCTGATCAAGACAAGTCACTTCCCTTTCAATGATTTTTGGATCAGGATTGACTTCCCTGCGCATGATCAGTATGTCTCGGCGAAGAGCTGGCATAGGACTAAAGTATTAAACCTTTTTTACTTGGACAATTGCAGTTGCTTTTTTTGAGCATACTACAGGAAAAATTTGCTGTTATAAGAGTAAACAACAATAAAAATCCAATAATTGTTCTAAGACGCAGTAATTTCATTGCAACTAAAATAGTCTATTCTAACCTAAATGAAGAGGGGCTTAAAAGTTTTAATAATTCCTTTAGACTGGGGGCTGGGGCATGCGACCAGGTGCATCCCGATGATCCAACACATGCTGAGCCTGGGATGGAATGTTACCCTTGCAGGTGAAGGCAAAATTTCCGATCTCCTATCAACGGAATTTCCAGATTTGCCCATGCTCACCATCAAAGGCTATCGAATCAGGTATCCAAAAAAAGGATGGTTGTTCATACCAACAATCATCTTCCAAATCCCGAAAATCATATCCTCCATCATCTATGAACATCATTGGTTAAAGAAACAATGGAAAAAGTATGAATGGGATATTGTGATAAGTGACAACCGATACGGACTCTACACAAAAAGAGCAAAAACCATCATCATTACTCACCAACTCCATTTGATCAGTGGTATAGGACACAGTGTAGATATGTTATTACAGAGATTAGTTTATACCTACATACATCGCTATAATACCTGCTGGGTGCCGGATACAGCAGATCAATTGAATATTGCAGGATTGCTTTCACATCCTTCACATTTACCAGATAATGTGCAGTTCATCGGTCCCATTTCACGTTTAGAAAAAAGAGTTGTAACAGAAGAAAACTTCATTCTCCTTCTTTTATCAGGACCAGAGCCACAGAGAACGTTGTTAGAAGCTAAACTAATTGAACAGGCAACTTGCATCAATGAAACATTTATATGTATCAGAGGTTTGCCTGAACAATATAAATCGGAAAGAGTTGCCAAGAACATCCGCTTTGTAAACCATGCCCCCGCCCAAACACTCTCCCATTATATACAACAGTCTAAAATGGTGATTTGCAGAACAGGGTATTCCACCGTAATGGACTTGATAAAACTGAATAAAAAAGCATTGATGATCCCCACACCTGGTCAGACTGAACAGGAATATTTGGGAAAACGATTAACAGATTTGAATTGGTTTGTTGTACAGGCTCAACAATATCTAGATCTACCGATAGGAATTGAAGCATGTCTCTCCAATACCAAAAAAATTCCAGCCCTCAAATTTGACATGTACAGCAAGGCATTGGAAGAGTTCAGCATCCAATATTTCGGTGTCTAAGCATCGGTATTTTCACTAACTTGTCTCTCTTCAAAAATTTGAAATTTAAACGCCATGAGAAAATTATGCATGACCATCCTTTTCGGATGTTTCGGACTTTCTCTCTTTGCACAACCTACTTTTCCAGTAAATGGAACAGCAGATCAAAGGGAGCCCTTGTATGCATTTAAGAATGCAACCATTGTGCAAGACGCACAACATGTTTTAAACAACGCTACTTTATTGATTCGTCAGGACAAAATCATTGCAGTAGGAACCAATGTTACCATTCCAACTGAAGCTATTGTAGTGGATTGCAGCGGAAAATTCATTTACCCTTCTTTCATTGACTTGTATGCTGATTATGGAATTCAAGTTGCTGCCAATCAAGCTGCAGGTGGAAGAAATGCTTATTTGAATGTTCAGTTGAATTCAAATACAAAAGGTGCATTTGGATGGAACCAGGCCATCAAGGCAGATGTGGATGCTGGTGCAATATTTGTAGTAGATGATACAAAAGCAAAAGCATTGAGAGATGCAGGATTTGGATCTGTACTTGCACACCAGAAAGATGGTATCGCAAGAGGTACTGGCACTTTTGTCTCTTTAGCAAGCGTGAAAGAAAATTTCGCCATCATCAAAGAAAAAGCTTCTGCTCATTATTCATTGAGCAAAGGGTCATCTCAACAATCCTATCCATCATCTATGATGGGTAGCATTACGTTGTTAAGACAAACGTATTATGATGCAAAATGGTATAAAAACAATGCTGCAAAAGAAGGAGTGAATTTGAGTTTGATTGCTTGGAATAACAATCAATCACTTCCACAAATATTCGAAGCAAATGACAAATGGAATATTTTAAGAGCAGACAGAATTGGTGATGAATTTGGTGTTCAATACATCATCAAAACTGGCGGTAATGAATACCAGCGTATCCCAGAAATTGTTTCCACAGGTGCATCACTCATTGTGCCTATTAATTATCCAATGGCTATGGATGTTGAAGATCCTACTGATGCAAGATTCGTTTCATTGTCTGATATGAAGCATTGGGAATTGGCTCCAACCAATCCTGCTGCATTAGAAAAAGCAGGCATCACCTTCAGCTTAACAACTGCTGATTTGAGATCACCCAATGCATTCTTAACCAATCTTAGAAAGGCAATTGACTATGGACTCAGTGAAACAAAGGCGTTAGAAGCACTCACAACCAATCCTGCCAAGATGATTGGAGTGAATGATGCAGTTGGAAGTATTGAGCAAGGAAAAATGGCCAACTTCATCATCACCACTGGAAATGTATTCAATGAAAAGTCTTCTATCATTGAAAACTGGATACAAGGGAAAAAATATGCAGTGAAATCAGATAAATGGAGCGATGTTGCTGGATCTTACACATTGAATGTAACCGGAACTAAAGGAACCAAGAATTATTCACTTCAAGTGAAATCATCTGCAGCTGCAAGTATTATTGGGAATGATACCATTGCCACAAAATTTTCACATGATGGTAAATTGGTTAAAATAAGTTTCCCTGCAGAAAAGAAATCATCCAATACCATCAAGCTCAGTGGTATGAGCAATGGGAATGTTTGGAATGGATATGGTGAAGACAATGAAGGCAATACATTTACCTGGACAGCCAATGTAAACAGCCTTGCTGCAGTGCAAGCTGATTCTACTAAAAAGAAACCAATCGGAAAATTAGGATCAGTTACGTTTCCATTTACCCCTTATGGCTGGACAGAAGCACCAAAACAGGAAACCATTTTATTTAAAAATGCGACGGTATGGACCAATGAAACTGAAGGGAAGCTTGAGAATGCAGATGTGCTAATTAAATCAGGTAAAATTGTAGGTGTTGGCAAAGGATTGCAAGATGCAACTGCAAAAGTGGTAGATGCAACTGGAAAACATATCACTGCTGGTATCATTGATGAGCACTCACATATAGCGGCTGCTTCCATCAATGAAGGTGGCCAATCTGTTACATCAGAAGTAAGGATTGGAGATAATCTTAATCCTGATGACATCAACATTTACAGACAACTCAGTGGTGGTGTAACTTCATCTCATATTTTACATGGAAGTGCCAATACCATTGGAGGCCAAACACA
>CAYFLQ010000092.1:0-5919 GCA_964344065.1 uncultured Sphingobacterium sp.
AAAAATTATAATGTGATAAATCTGAACCAATCAAAGATGAAGACTGCTGTCTTTTGATTCTAGCAATGATTCTCCCATCAAGAATTCATCTACTTTTCTGGCACATTCACGTCCTTCGCTGATGGCCCATACAACAAGTGATTGTCCTCTTCTCATATCGCCACATGAGAAGATCTTATTGATATTTGTTTTGAACTCTTTTTCTGAGGCTTTCACATTGCCGCGTTCATCCAATTCAATTTCTAATTGGTCAATCATGCCATCTTTTTGTGGTGCAACAAATCCCATTGCAAGCAGCACCAATTCGCAGTCGAGAATTTTCTCTGAACCTGCTCTTTCAATAAAGTTGGCTGGTCTCCCGTTTTCAATTTTCCAATCTAACTCTACTGTTTTAATGCCCATCACTTTGCCATCTTTATCTCCAATGAACTCTTTGGTAGCAATGGCCCATTTTCTTTCACAACCTTCTTCATGAGAAGAAGAAGTTTTTAATACCATTGGATAGGTTGGCCATGGCATGTTATCGGTCCTACTTTCTGGAGGTTTTGGTAACAATTCAAATTGCACAATGGATTTAGCTCCTTGTCTATTAGATGTTCCAACACAATCACTTCCGGTATCACCACCACCTATCACGATAACGTTTTTGCCTTTAGCTGAAATCAATTCACCAAGAATATTGCTCTCAATATCTTTGTTTGCAAGCGGATCACTTCCTGCAACCAACTTGTTTTGTTGTTTCAAAAATTGCATGGCATAATGAATACCCTTCAATTCCCTTCCTTTTACATTTAAATCTCTTGGAACGGTTGATCCTCCTGAGAGTACAATGGCATTGCATTCTCTTAATAAATCATTCATATTCACATTAACTCCAACATTGGCATTGCATTTAAATGTGATGCCCTCTTCTTCCAACAATGCAATCCTTCTATCAATTACTTTTTTTTCCAATTTGAAATCTGGAATTCCATACCTCAACAAGCCACCTGGTTTTTCATCCCGCTCATATACTACAACCGTATGTCCTGCCTGATTTAATTGGGCAGCTGCAGCTAATCCTGCAGGACCACTCCCGATCACCGCAATCTTTTTTCCTGTTCTAACGGCTGGGACCCTTGGCTTTGCTATTCCTTTCTCAAATGCAATTTCTATGATATGTTTTTCTATCTCCTCAATATTCACAGGAGGTTGATTGATGCCAAGCACACAGGCGCTTTCACAGGGCGCAGGACAAATTCTTCCTGTGAATTCAGGGAAGTTATTGGTGGAAGTTAGAATTTCGTATGCTTCTTCCCAACGCTCATTATATACTGCATCATTGAATTCTGGAATTACATTTCCTAGAGGACATCCGCTGTGGCAGAAGGGTACTCCACAATTCATACATCTCGCAGCTTGCTTGTTTAATTCAGCTGATTCAAATGGCTGAACAAATTCATTGAAATTGGAAACTCTTTTTGTTGGTTCAATTTTCTTTGGACTAACCCTGGTAAATTCTATAAATCCTGTTGGCTTACCCATGAATAATTATTTGACTGTTGCCTTTGTTGTTGATTTTTTTTGTTGCAATGCTTTTTTGTAGTCCTTGGGGAACACTTTGATAAAGTGTTGCTTTTGACTCTCTAAATCACTCATTACATATTTTGCAACACTGCTGTTGGTATATCGATGGTGTTCATTAAGAAGTTGATGAACAGTTTTTAGATCCTGGTCATCCAATGGATCCAAATCAACCATTTCGAGATTACAGTTTTCTCTGAATGTTCCCTCCAAATCATACACATACGCAATTCCACCGCTCATGCCTGCAGCAAAATTTCTTCCTGTTTTACCGAGAATCAGCACAGTTCCTCCTGTCATGTATTCACATCCATGATCTCCCACGCCTTCAACAACTGCAGTTGCACCAGAATTTCTTACAGCAAATCTTTCTCCCGCTTTACCTCTTATGAAAGCATTGCCAGATGTAGCTCCATAAAATGCAACGTTTCCAACTACAATATTTTCTTCAGGCACAAAACTGGAATGCTTATCAGGGTAGACGATCAGTTTAGCACCACTCAATCCTTTACCAAAATAATCGTTCGCATCTCCTTCAAGTTCCAAAGTGATTCCATTGGTGTTGAATGCGCCAAAACTTTGGCCTGCAGTACCTGTAAACTTGATATGAATGCTGTCTTCAGATAATCCAGCAGCTCCATGTTTTTTAGTGATTTCATTGCTAAGCATGGTGCCGGTGGTTCTATCGGTGTTTTTAATTGGAAACTCAAGCTTCACTTTTTTCCCGCTTTCAATTGCTGGTTGCGATTGTTCAATAATCTTCCAATCAATTACACTTGCGATACCATGATCTTGTTCTTCCTGTTTAAATAAGCCAGTATATGCATCTGCAGGTTCTTTATACAGAATAGGAGAGAGATCAAGCTTACTGTATTTCCAATGTTTGATGTCTTCGCGAACTTTTAATGCCTCCACTTGTCCTACCATCTCTTCAACTGTCTTGTATCCAAGCTCCGCCATCAACTCACGTAGTTCTTTGGTGAGGAATTCTATGAAATGAACAACATATTCAGCAGCACCATTGAATCTTTTTCTTAACTCAGGATCTTGTGTTGCTACACCAACTGGACAAGTATTCAAATGACATTTGCGCATGAGGATACAACCTTCTACAACCAATGCTGCAGTGGCAACGCCCCATTCTTCTGCACCTAACAACGTTGCAATGGCAATATCTTTCCCCGTTTTTAATTGTCCGTCCGTTTGCAACACCACACGACTTCTCAATTTATTTTTCACCAAGGTTTGATGTGCTTCTGCTAATCCAAGTTCCCAAGGCAAGCCAGCATGTCTGATAGAACTGAGTGGGGATGCACCTGTTCCACCGTCGTATCCAGAAACCAACACTACATCTGCCTTTGCTTTTGCTACACCAGCTGCAATAGTTCCAACCCCTGCCTTTGAAACAAGTTTTACGCTGATTCTTGCTTTTCTGTTTGCATTCTTTAAATCGAATATCAATTGAGCAAGATCTTCAATAGAATAAATATCATGATGGGGTGGAGGTGAAATCAATCCAACTCCAGGTGTTGAGTGTCGCACACGGCCAATCCAATCATCTACTTTATGTCCTGGTAACTGTCCACCTTCTCCCGGTTTTGCACCTTGTGCCATTTTAATTTGGAGTTCATCTGCCTCTGTCAAATATTGGGCAGTCACTCCAAATCTTGCAGAAGCGACTTGCTTGATAGAAGACCTCATGGAATCGCCATTGGGCAATTGTTCATAACGAACTTCATCTTCTCCACCTTCTCCAGTGTTGCTTTTTGCACCTAACCGATTCATTGCAATCGCCAACGTTGTGTGTGCTTCCCATGAAATGGAACCGAATGACATGGCGCCTGTCGCAAATCGTTTGTAAATTTTTTCTGCAGGTTCAACTTCATCAATGGAAATAGAGGGACGAACAGGGTTGAATTCAAATTGACTTCTCAATGTGCAGGCTTTCTCACCTTGATCGTTTACAAGCTTTGAATATTTTTTAAATGCTGCATAATCGCCAGTTCTTGTAGAATGTTGCAGCAAATGAATGGTTTGTGGATTGAATAAATGGAATTCACCTTTTCTCTTCCATTGATAGAATCCGCCAACAGGCAATCTGTCCACCGGTAAACTTTTTCTAGCAAATGCAAGTCTGTGTTTTGCCAATGCCTCTCTCGCGATTTCATCTAATCCCATTCCCTGTATGCGCGATACCGCACCAGTAAAATATTTATCAACTACTTCATTGTTGAGTCCGATGATTTCAAAAATTTGAGCACCTTGATATGATTGCAATGTTGAGATACCCATTTTTGAAAACACTTTCAACAATCCTTCATTGACGGCTTTGATATAATTTTTCTTAAGCTGCTCAGGATCTAATTCAGTTTCTAGTTTTCCATTGATCTTCATGTCTCTGATCGAACTCAGGGCCAAATAAGGATTGATGGCAGTTGCGCCAAATCCTATCAAACAGGCGAAATGATGAACTTCCCATACATCCCCAGCCTCGACGATGATTCCAACTTTTCCACGATATCCTTTTCTGATGAGATGATGATGGATCGCAGCGGTTGATAACAATGATGGAATGGGAGCGTGCTCAGAGTCAATCGCTCTGTCTTGTAGGATCAATACTTCAAATCCATCTTCAACGGCATCCACAGCATATCTGCAAATTCTATCCAATGCTTTTTTCAATGCTCCAGGTTTTCCATCAGCCCTGAAATAACATTGCAATGTTTTTGCTTGAAATATACCAGTATCAATACTTCTGATTTTTTCAAGATCATGATTGGTTAACACAGGATGCTTCAATGCAACCGTATGACAACTCATTGGATTCTCCAACAACATATTTTCATTGTTGCCAACAAAGGTTGCAAGAGACATGACAAGTCTCTCTCTGATTGGATCAATAGGTGGATTGGTGACCTGTGCAAACAATTGTTTGAAATAACTGCTCAAGTGTTGTGGTTCATCACTCAAAATCGCTAAAGGTGTATCCGTGCCCATTGAACCAACGGGCTCTTTTCCATCCAACGCCATGGGTGCAATGAGATGTTCCAGATCTTCAGAAGTATACCCAAATGTTTTTTGATATTTGAATACCTGATCATGTTCTAAGTGAGTAAACATCACTCTTGGCTCAGGCAATTCATTCAACCTTATTTTATATTTATTCAACCAATCTGCATATGGTTTTTGCCCGCAGATACTCGCTTTAACTTCTTCGTCACTGATGATTCTACCTTCTTCCATGTCTACGATAAACATCTTACCAGGTTGCAATCTCCCTTTCTCTATAATCAGTGATGGGTCTACTGGTAATGCGCCTGTTTCAGATGCCATGATCACTCTGTCATCTGATGTAACACAATATCTTGATGGTCTCAATCCATTTCTGTCTAATGTTGCTCCAATCATTCTTCCATCTGTGAATGAAATAGACGCAGGTCCGTCCCAAGGCTCCATCATCGATGCATGGAATTCATAAAATGCTTTTTTAACTGGATCCATTTGATCATTGCCATCCCAGGCCTCTGGTATCAGCATCATCATCACATGTGGCAATGATCTGCCAGTCATGGTTAGCAATTCAATCATATTATCTAAGCTCGCTGAATCACTGTTGCCAGAAGATATCAGAGGAAGTAACATTTCCATTTCTTCCTTTGTGAAATAAGGAGAAGTGTATCCTTTTTCATTTGCTTTGATCCAGTTCAGGTTTCCCTGAAGTGTATTGATTTCTCCGTTGTGCGCAATGAACCTGAATGGCTGTGCAAGTTTCCATGATGGAAATGTATTTGTTGCAAATCTGGAGTGCACCAGCCCCAATGCACTGACCACTTTTTTATTGCTGAGATCAGGGAAATAGGATCTTACCTGGTGACTTGTTAATTGCCCTTTGTAAACAATGATTTTATAAGATAGGGAAGAGATGTAAAATCCAATGGGATCTTTCTTAACTGAATTGTTGATTAAATGGCTTGCATAATTTCTGAGAATGAAAAGTTTTCTTTCAAATGCCATTGGATCTGTGATGTGATCAGGGCAAGCAACAAATACTTGTTCCATTTCTGGTTCAACAGATCTCGCAGTAAACCCTATGTCTGAAGGATTTACAGGTACCTTGCGCCAACAAAGAATCTCTAACCCAATTTCTTCAGCAGCTCTGCTGAAAATATCTCTGCATTCTTCTCTTAATCGTACTTCCTTTGGAAAAAAAACAAATCCAACACCATACTTTCCGAATGATGGTAGGTGTACTCCCATTTTCAGACATTCATCAAAGAAAAAGGCATGGGGAATTTGAATGAGCAATCCAGCACCATCGCCTGTATTGCTTTCGCAACCACAAGCACCTCTGTGCTC
>CAYFLQ010000093.1:0-5892 GCA_964344065.1 uncultured Sphingobacterium sp.
CTCCTTGGAAATACTTGCGCGCAATACTTGAAATACTGTTTTGTATTGATCAACACTTACCCAATCTTTCAAATAAGTATAGTTTGAAAATAAAAAATAGTTAAACTGAATATTGGCTTTCAACTTTTGTACATACAAATTGCCGTAAAGATTGGAAATATTTTCGTCAGACAAATTAGCGTTGAATTGTATAGGAAAGGCAGTTGGGTATTTATATATATACGAAGGAGATCTGTTTGAATTTTCAAAACCCAATTGCAGAGAGCCGATGTTGGCCCCCAAAGAACGTTGCAAATGTGCTTTGATATTGTAATTCCCTGCATCTCTTCCAGCTGCCATCAGCTCTCCATAAAGCAACATATCCCATTTTCTATTGCGCGTTAGATTCCTGTATTCACCATGCAATAATAAGTTTGAAAATGGATCAGTGAAAGTGGCTGAAATATTGTTGTATCGAATCAGACTAACTCCTGCTTTAAAAAATTGTAACAAATTCTTTGCATCAGGAAACTGAATGATGGAAAAATCATTTTTCAACGACTTGTTGCTCATTAGAAAGTTCACCGTATCCGGCAAACTGGCAATACCATAATGTGCATTGTAAAAATCAGCAGCACCATAAGATTGAACATCCAAGAATTGAAATGAATGATTGGAAGATTCAATGGTATGCTCCAACCTTAATCTTGGAAGAAAATACCTGATCACACTTGAATCGGTTACCAAGGAATCTTTTTTTCCAAAATCATATTGATGTCTATACAACAGCGTTCTATCCACATATCTGTTGCCGGTTTTAAGATTCACTTTGAAAAAATTTCTGGAACTGTAAATCGATGGCGCCAAATTGGTAGGGATATTGAATCGGTCGTTGTATGCAGGATTTTCATTGATCAAATAAGATTCATCTTTTATACCCCCATTCTCTGATGATTGCAATGCATTGGAAAGTATGATCAAATATGCATGATACCTTCTATTCTTTGATGTATAATCACTGTTGAATCGAATATTATTATGACTGGAATTTTGTGCATTGAAAGTACCAGGAGCTGTAATCATTCTGTAGTGCGCGACAATGTTCCAATCGGGTGAAATATTTTGTGTATGCAACACACTGATCTGCTGTTCTGCTTTACTGCCCACTAAATATCCAAGCTCTGTATATGGCTTGGTGGTATTCATGAACCTGGTTTCAGCGATGGTAAATGCAAATGGATCCAACGCATGAAATCCACCATCCCATCCAATGCTCCGCATTGGATTAAACAATAATGACCTTGTGGGATTGCCATTGTAGCCAATATTCGCTAACCATGGCTTCAATGGAACACGTCTATAAAAATCTGTAATACTGGAGTCAAATGTTACATATTTAGCTGTATCCAGATACTTGAATTGTACATTCACAGAATCTGCAGCAAAATTTCTTTTTTCAAAACTCAATGAATCGCCTCCACCTCCACCCTGCCTCATACTACCGGCCATTCCTCCTATATTCTGCATCCTTCGCATCATTCCTGGCATCTGTGCCTTTGATGAGAATTGAATCAACAGCAAGCAGGAGAAAAAGTATAGTGTCAGATTTGGTTTGAATTGCTTCATGAGCCTTGTGCGACAAATTTATGAAGCAAGTTCTAATGATTCAATCAATGACATTAAAAGTGAAGTTAATTTAGGTGCTGAAGCATTGGCAGCTTCCAACACATCCTTGTGGGATATAACATTCTCTTCATCCCTCACCCCAATATCTGTAATCACACTGATGGCAAAAATCTGCATGCCTGCATGAACTGCTGTTATAACTTCCTGAACCGTACTCATTCCTACTGCATCAGCACCTAAAAACTGAATCAGTTTGTATTCTGCCCTGGTTTCAAAAGATGGACCCGTAACCCCAAAATAAACACCTTCCTTTAATTCAAATCCTTCTCGCTTGGCAATATCATGTGCCATAGCAATCATTTTTTTCGAATACGGCTCACTCATATCAGGGAAACGAGTTCCCAACTCATCAAGGTTTTTCCCTAACAAAGGATTTACGATGGCAAAGCTGATATGATCTTTGATGACCATTAAATCACCCACTTTGAAATCGGTATTGGTACCACCAGCAGCATTGGTGATCAACAAATGTTTGATACCCATGCGTTGAAGCACACGAATAGGAAACACTACTTCCGAAGGAGTATATCCCTCATAAAAATGAAAACGACCAGACAAGACAACAATCTGTTTTCCTGCTAATTTTCCAAAGAGCATTTTGCCTGAATGCCCTTCTACAGTGGAAACAGGAAAGTGCGGAATTTCACTGTAGTTGATTTCTAATTCAATCTCTACCTCTTCCGTAAAGCCCCCTAATCCGCTTCCTAAAATAACAGCTATTTGAGGTGGGTAAGCAATCTTGGATGTGATATAGTCAGCAGCTGATGTAATTTGTTGTAACAACTCCATTTGGAACAGTATATTAGTAATCTGAATAAGATTTAGCCTTTAAGAAAAGTGTCACGTTCTTACTTACAATTTTTTGATACTCTTGACGTGTTGAAATATCCTTCCAAACGGGGTCATTGGAAAACGATTTCCAATGTGCATCTCTATCATCTTTGTTTTCAAAACTAGTCATGTACATTAAATTGGGCATGGTAGGTCCACTGATGACCTCACCATAAAAAATTGCATTGAAATTCAATCTCGCGAATAGATCAATCTCGCCTCCTTCATTGAACATTTCTACTTTCTTTCTGTATCTTTTTTCAGTTGGACCTTCATAGCTCCTCAACTCATACACTTTGTCTTCAACAGAGCTGGTTAGTTTTGGTAAAGTCAATGTCGGAGAAAATCTAAATCCCTCAATAATATAGGTTACTATTCTAGTGTATGGAGGATTTTCAAATGTAGCATCAAGATAAGTTGCTCCTTTGGCTGCCACCTCTGCATCTTTGAACAATTCAGTATTTATTTTAGGGATTTCATCCATTGATTTATATGGGATCAACACATATAATTTCTTGATTGCAGAAGTATCATTTGCTCTACCTGTAAATGCTCCTATATTTTTTATGCCTTTGCGATGCATATAAGGAATAAATGCATCAGAGAGGAATTGATCAATAACCGCCTCTTGCTGCGAAGTTTTAAATTCATACACCTTTAATTCATAAAAATTTTTGGCTTTTTTAGCCTGGCCAGTTGCAAGAGTAACCATCAATGAGAGCAATACAAATGCGTAGAGTTTCATACAGTATGATTTGAGGCAAAGTTATTGATTCTTGCCGAGTTGCCTACCACAAGTAGTATCTTTGCAACATGCATTTTGTAAGTGTAGAGAAGATCGGCAAATCATACGGCATCAAACCACTTTTTAAGGGAATCAGTTTTCATGTCAACGAAGGAGATAAAATTGCCATTGTTGCAAGGAATGGTTCGGGCAAATCGACGATCCTCAACATCCTGGCTGGAAAAGAAACCCCTGATGAAGGAAAAGTTTGGATCAACAAAGACGTAAAAGTTGTCATGTTTGATCAAGATCCACAGTTTCTTGAACACTCCAGCATTCTTGACAATATCTTCTCCCACGATCACCCGGTTCTGAACGCCATTAAGAAATATGAGGCAGCTGAAGATGCTGCTGACGCATCATTGATTACAAAGGCTATCATTGAAATGGATGAAAAGAATGCATGGGATTTCGATGCGAAAGTCAAACAAATTTTAGGAAAATTAAACATTCATCATCTCGATCACCTGATCAAAAACCTCAGCGGTGGTCAGAAGAAAAGAGTAGCACTCGCCAAAACATTGATAGATATTGGATTTGAACATCAGCACTGCTTGCTCATCATGGACGAACCAACCAATCACCTGGATGTTGAAATGGTTGAATGGCTTGAAAACTATTTAGACAAGGAAAGCACCACATTGTTATTGGTAACACATGATAGATATTTTCTAGACAATGTATGTAATGAAATTTGGGAACTTGAAAACGAAAAAATCTATACCTATAGAGGGAATTACGAAAATTATATTGAAAAGAAAGCAGCAAGAATAGAAAGCGAATCTGCTTCTATTGACAAAGCAAGAAATACCTATCGAAAAGAACTGGAATGGATGAGAAAACAACCAAAAGCCAGAACCACCAAATCGAAAAGCAGACAAGATGCATTTTATGAAATTGAAAAAGTTGCCAAACAAAAAATAGAAGACAAACAACTTGCGTTGCAAGTAAAAATGAATCGTCTTGGAGGAAAAGTAATTGAGCTCAAAAAAGTGTATAAAAGTTTTGGTGAGAAGAAAATTTTAACAGGATTTGACTATACATTTAAAAAAGGTGAAAGAGTTGGGATTATAGGTAAAAATGGTGCAGGTAAATCAACCTTTGTAAACATCTTACAAGGCTTAGAGGAGGCCGACAGTGGCAAAATCAATGTTGGAGAAACCATTGTATTTGGTTATTACTCACAACAAGGGCTCATCCTCAAACAAGACCTGAGGGTGATTGAATATGTAAAATCAATTGCAGAGAGTTTTCCATTGGCTAAAGGAGGTTCCTTGAGTGCCTCACAATTTTTAGAATTATTTCTATTCACTCCAGATCAACAATACAGCTATATCAGCCATTTGAGTGGTGGTGAAAAAAGAAGGCTGCAGTTGCTCACCATTCTTTTTAAGAATCCAAACTTCCTGATCCTCGATGAACCAACCAATGACTTGGATCTTCCCACTTTAAGTGTGTTGGAAAATTTTCTTTTTGAATTCCCTGGTTGTCTGATGATTATCAGTCACGATCGATATTTCATGGACAGGATTGTCGATCATCTTTTTGTATTTGAAGGCGAAGGAAGCATTATTGACTTCCCAGGAAATTACGCCTCTTACAGAGAAGAAAAAGAATCCAATGAAAACAAACCTTCTAATCCTTCTCAAGAAATCAAACAAAAATCTGCAGAGGTATTGTCTCAAAAAAAGAAAGCAGGCTTTAACGAGAAAAGAGAATTTGATCAATTGACAAAAGCATTGGAATCATTGAACAAAGAAAAAGAAACACTCTCAGAAAAACTATCAACTGGAACCCTTTCCTATCAAGAACTTCAAGAGATATCAGAAAAATTTAAAGAAGTATCCAACCAGATTGACGAAAAAGAAATGAGATGGCTTGAATTGAGCGAAATAATTTAATAGGCTGCTTTTCTCAATCTATCATTGATTGCTCTTCCAATGCCTACATCTGGAACCCATTCAGAAAGGATGACATCAACATCTTGCTGGTCCATCTCTCTCATTGCACTGAACAATTTAGATGCTGCCTCAGCAAGATCACCATCAGTCGAAAGAATGATTTGAGGATGCGTTGATGCATGTTGCGTAGAAAAAGAAATGATCCCTATTTTTTTATCCGGATGTTGAAGCATCAATTGTTCAATATCACCTATGATCAATGGCTTCCTTGTTGCATAATGACTCTTTAATTGCCCAGGTGTTGCTGGTGCATCGTGTGTAATGGAAATAACTATTTTCTTTCCCAGAACTTTTTCAATTTCCTCTACTCCTATACCACCCAATCGATGCAATAAGATTTCCCCTTGATCGAATCCAATAATGGTAGACTCCAGTCCCACCTTGGCTTTACCGCCATCAAGGATGTATGGTATTTTTCCTGCCAAACCTTGATATACATGTTCAGCAGAAACAGGACTCACATATCCAGATGGATTTGCGCTTGGTGCTGCAAGTGGAAAGTTCAAGGAAGAAAGCAATTGGAGTGTTAGAGGATGGTTGGGTATTCGGATGGCAACTCTTTTACTTCCTGCTGTAACAAGATCTGGCACCAGCTTACTCTTATTCAATAAAAATGTAATTGGACCAGGACAAAATACTTCCATCAATTTT
>CAYFLQ010000094.1:0-2633 GCA_964344065.1 uncultured Sphingobacterium sp.
ATCCTTGGGGGGATACAGCCAAGATGGATTGCTTGCTGGAATCGATGTACATGACCTGTTGCATAGAAAGATGGTCACGCCAAATTCCAATTGGTTTGATCTGTGCTTTCAAGACAAGCGAAAGCAAAAAAAACAAAATAGGCGTCAAGAAAAATCTCACACAATAAAATTAAACAATTAAGCTTTGGGGGTGACTAAAAAGATGAAAGCAAGCCGATTAATTTGCTTTCCTTTGCATTAAACTTTTATTATATGTGGTTGAAGATTGCCAAAGGTGTTTTAAAATACAGGTGGATTTGCTTGTTGCTGCTCACCGTGTTCACAACATTCATGGCATTTGAAGCGAGCAAAGTGAAAATGAGTTATGATTTTTCAAGAGCAATCCCAACCGACCACCCTAAATTTCTTCAATATTTAGCGTTCAAAAAAACCTTTGGCGAAGATGGAAATCTACTGACCATTGGCTTTCAAACTGACAAGTATTTTGACCTTGAAAAATTCAATGCAACCCATGCATTTCAAAAAGAGCTAAAGAAAATCAATGGTGTTGAAGACATCATCAGCGTTCAATCTGCAGTTTATCTCAAGAGAAATGACAGTACCTCTAAATTGGATGCATTAAAAGTATTTCCAGACCACGTAACCTCTCCTTCAGAGTTGGACAGTTTAAAAAATTTATTTCTATCACTGCCTTTTTACAAAGGACTCATTTATAATGCAGAGACCAATGCTTTTTTATTGGGTGTTAGAATCAACAAAGAAATCTTAGGATCGAAAGCAAGAGAAAAAACAGTTGGGGAAATTGAAGCGGCATCTAAGATATTTGCAAGTCAAACTGGATTTGATCTTCATTTGAGTGGGCTGCCATTGATCAGGACCAATGTAGCGATCAAGATTGCCAATGAAATGAAATGGTTTTTGTTGGGTTCTCTTGCCCTTTCTGCGTTAATTCTATTTTTATTCTTCCGATCCTTTAGTACAGTTGTATTATCCTTAGGAGTAGTAATCATTGGTGTTATCTATAGTTTGGCTACCATACAATTACTGGGTTATAAAATAACTTTGTTGACTGCATTGATACCACCTTTGATTGTAGTGATCGGAATACCCAACTGTATTTACTTCTTGAATAAATTTCATGCATCGTATATTAAAAATGGTGACAAGCAGCAGGCCATCATAGATATGGTCAGCAAAATGGGAGTCGTTACTTTATTCTGCAACATCAGTGCCGCATTGGGTTTTGCAGTATTTGCCTTGACCAAAAGTGCTATTCTAAAAGAATTTGGCATTGTTGCTGGAATCAATATCATGATGTTGTTTTTTATCACCATTGTACTGATCCCCATCTCATTGAATTATTTAGCAGCACCTAAGCCCGCCCATGTAAAATATTTAGATAACAAGTGGTTATTGAAGCTGTTAACCAATATAGAAAGATGGGTATTCTCTCATCGTGCCACAGTATACATCGTTACAGCAGTCTTGATGTTATTTTCAATCATTGGAGTATTTAAATTAAAAACACAGTCATTCATCGTTGATGATTTGCCCAAGGAAGATAAAATTTACACGGACCTGCGTTTTTTTGAACAACATTTCAAAGGAATCATGCCTTTAGAAATCATCGTTGACACCAAAAAGAAAAATGGAATTGCTGGATCAAAGGCATTGGGTGTGTATGATAAAGTTTCATCCTTCTCGGATCAAATTGCAACCCATATATCTATTGCTAAACCATTATCATTAGCTGAAGGTTTAAAATTTGCAAAACAGGGCTTTTATGATGGAGATAGTAATAACTATTCCATGCCCAATGCATTTGATGGTGCATTCCTTGCTGATTACATGAAGCCAAGCAAAGAAGTTGAAGGACAGAAAAGTTCTTTACAAAAGCTGATGTCATCATTTGTAGACAGCAATAGACAGACAACCAGGATCAGTGTGAACATGGCGGATATAGGAAGTGAAAAAATGCCCTTGCTGATTGATAGCTTAGAGCATGAAGCAAGCAATTATTTCGATTCAACCAAATACAACGTTCACTTTACAGGATCAAGTATCACATTTTTGGAGGGAAGTATTTTCATTATCAGAGGCTTGAAAGAAAGTATTTTATGGGCCTTTTTATTCATATCCCTTTGTATGCTGTACTTATTTAAAAACCTCCGGATTTTGGTTTGCTCCTTGATACCTAATTTGATTCCTTTGGTGATGACTGCAGGGCTGATGGGCTGGGTTGGCATCAATATTAAACCTTCCACGGTATTGGTTTTCAGCGTTGCACTTGGCATTGCCATTGACATAACCATCCGCTTTTTGGTCAATTTTAAACAAGAGCTACCTGTTGCAAAGGGAGATATTAAACAAACCGTTGTGCTAACCATTCGAGACACTGGCATCAGCATTGTATATACATCGCTGGTTCTCATTGCTGGTTTCATCATATTTGCCTTCAGTGGATTTGGAAGCACCCAGGCTCTGGGCTGGCTCACTTCCTTCACGCTGTTTACAGCCACCTTGACAAATTTGATACTGCTCCCGGTTATATTGCTACTTATCAAGAAAATTAGGTATTAAATATAACATTTTCAAAATTTCGTTCTTGAAGCAAGTTAACAATTTTTTGATGT
>CAYFLQ010000094.1:2643-5890 GCA_964344065.1 uncultured Sphingobacterium sp.
CAAAATTTAAGGCCGTTTAGTTTGTTTACTACTAATAATAACCTATTATTTTTGAAAAATATATAAATTTTTAGTTTATATATTAAAAACCTCAAATATTCATTGCGGCTTTGCCTTAAAAACTCTTAAACAAAACCCCTTCCTTGTTTGTCTTAACATAACTTTGCGTCTCCTTAATAAATCATTAACATAAAGAGCTATGAAGAATTTGCTTACAGTTTTATTAGCCTTTGCTTCTTTGCTTCAGGTTTCCCTGGCTCAGACTTCTAAAGTTCAGGGTACTGTTCAAGACAGCCAAGGTAAGGGTATCCCTAACGTTACCATTACAATCAATGGACAAAGAGGTGGTACAACATCTGACAAAGATGGAAAATTCACATTGAATGTGAATTCACTACAATCAACTTTGTTGTTCAGCTCTATTGGGTTCAACAATGAAGAAGTTGCATTGAATGGTAAATCAACCATTTCAGTAACCTTGACCACCAGTGAATCAAATCTTGGTGAAGTTGTGGTTGTAGGTTATGGTACACAAAGAAAGAGAGATCTAACTGGATCAATCTCCAATGTGAACGCAAACCAGATCAAGAACTTATCACTTACTTCACCTGAACAAGCACTACAAGGTAGGGTTGCGGGTGTAAACGTGATTTCAAGCTCAGGTACACCTGGCTCTTCCATCAACATCAACGTTCGTGGTATTGGTACCATCAGTGGTAGTGCACAACCATTGTATGTGTTGGATGGTATTCCCATTGCAACAGGTTCATTCTCACAATTGGGTGTGGGTAACCAAGTGTTGAACAGCTTGGCCGACGTAAACCCAAATGATATAGAATCAATCGACATCTTGAAAGATGCATCTGCAACAGCCATCTATGGTTCTAGAGGTGCAAATGGTGTTGTATTGATCACCACCAAAAGAGGTAAAAACCAGAAAACACGTGTTAACTATAGTGGATACTCTGGTAACCAAACTGTATGGAAGAAGATCCAACCACTTTCTGGAAGAGACTTCCAAGACATCTTGCAAGAGTCCCTTTTCAACAGATATGGTGCATCTTATGGCAACCAAGAACCTTCTTTCTATTTTGGTCCAACTGTGCATGACAACGGATACGTGAATACAAACTGGCAGAATGAAATTTTCAGAACTGCTCCTATCAACAGCCACGACATCAGTGCACAAGGTGGCAACGATAAGACTAAATTTTACGCAGGTGGAAGTTACTTCGATCAAGAAGGAACCATCATTGGTTCAAGATTCCAGCGTTATAATTTCAGGGTAAACCTCGACAATACCGTTTCTGAGAAATTTAAAATCAGCAGTGGTATCTCGATCAGCAACAGCATACAAAACAGGATTCAGAATGATAACAACATTTATGGTGTATTGAGTACTGCTATTTTGTTGGCTTCTGATATCCCTGTTTACAATCCGGATGGAACATACGGTAAAGATCCAACCTCTTCTACTGAGAATCCTGTGTTGGCTGCGAAAGAGAACTTCAATAAAGTAAACAACGGACGTGTATTGGCAAACTTGAGCGGTGATTATCAAATTTCAAAAGCGTTTAGCTTTAAAGTGAATTTGGGTGCTGACTATGTAAGTTTGAACGAAGCACGTTTTTACCCATCTATTTCAAACGCAGGTGCGGGTGTGAAAGGTCAGGCTACAGAAGCGTATAATAAAAGCTTGAACCTGATCAACGAAAACATTTTGAGCTTCAAAAAAGATTATGGCAAACACGGTTTGAATGCCGTTGCGGTTGCATCTTATCAAACTCAGAATTTTGAATCTATTTATGCATTGGCAGAGAACTTCCCAGGCAACTCTATCCGTAGACTATCTGCAGGTTCTGTGAAAAAAGATGCAACAACCAGTGGTAGCTCTTTTGGTATCATCGGATATGTTGGAAGATTCAATTATTCTTATGACGGAAAATATATTCTTGGTTTGAGTGTAAGAAGAGATGGTTCTTCTAACCTCGGAAGCAGCACCAAGTGGGGAACATTCCCAGCCATTTCTGCTGCATGGCGTATATCTGATGAAGAATGGATGAAGAAAGTTGATTTCATCAGCAACCTTAAAATCAGAGGTTCTCGCGGATTCAGCGGAAGCAACTCTGGTGGATTGTTTGCTTCTTTGCCTTTGATCAGCCCAGGTGCAAACTACTTGACATCTGCAGGTTTGGCTCCTTCACAATTGGGTAACCCTAATTTGGGATGGGAAACTTCTATCCAATCTGACTTGGCATTGGAACTTGGACTTTTCAATCGCATTAATTTGATTGCAGAAGTTTACCACAGAAAAACAAACGACTTGTTGACAAGCCGTCAATTGGTTGGTAACAGTGGTTTCCTTTCTGTAAACGATAACATCGGTGCTATCACCAACAAAGGAATTGAGTTGGGTCTGGATGGAACAGTTATCAAATCAAAGAACTTTAATTGGAACACTAACTTCACCTTAACATTCCAAAAGAACAATGTGGATACCATTTATGGTGGAAATCCTTTTGGAACAGGATTCATGAGCTGGGTACAACAAGGATATCCTTTGAGTTCATTCAGAGGTTACAGAGTTCAAGCGATTTTCCAAACTGCCGCAGATGTTTCTACAACACGCGACGGTACATCAGCTAAACCTGGTGATATCAAATGGAAAGATGTAAACAGCGATGGCGTTATCAATTCACTTGACCAGGAAATCTTAGGTACTGCACTTCCTAAATATTTCGGAAGCTTTACCAACACATTTACATGGGGTAATTTTGAAATGACTGCCTTCTTCCAATTTGTAGGTGGAAACAAAATCCTGAACTATAACAGATCATTTGCAGAAGGTATGAACAGTGTGTTCGGTCAATATGCTACAGTATTGAACAGATGGACTCCAACGAATCCATCTACCACTATGCCAAGAGCAGTATATGGAGACCCAGCAAACAACAGAAGAGCTTCTGATAGATGGATCGAAGATGGATCTTTCACCAGATTGAAAAATTTGTTGATTGGTTACAACTTCGGACAAAATGCAGTTAAGAAGATGAAGATTAATTCTCTTAAACTCTTCTTGCAAGCTCAAAACTTGTTCACATGGACAAAATATCAAGGATTTGATCCAGAGGTCAGCACCTTCACTGTTACCAACACATCACAAGGAACTGATTTCTTGACATTCCCTCAGCCACGTATCATCACATTTGGTATCAATGCTGGTTTCTAATACAATTAACATTAAATA
>CAYFLQ010000095.1:0-5852 GCA_964344065.1 uncultured Sphingobacterium sp.
GAACAAAATATATTAAGATTAAATCAATGCCTCATACAAAATTTCAACTGTATGCAAGGCTCTGATGGAAGTCCCATCTTTGATTTGATGCCTGCAACTGGTTCCCGGTGCAGCGATGGTACAGTTGGAGTGATGTTTTCTAACAGCTGGAAACAAAACCAATTCACCTATTTTCATGGAGACATCATAATGCTCCTTTTCATATCCAAATGAACCTGCCATGCCGCAACATCCAGATGGGATATTCGAAACTGAATAATGCTGTGGCAAAGACAACACTTTGATAGAATCTGAAAGAGAGCCCACAGCTTTCTGCTGACAATGGCCATGCAACATAATTGTTCTTTCAAGCTTTGTAAAACTATCAGAGGATATGCTACCACGATCAATCTCCCTTGCAATAAACTCATCAATAAAAAATACATTTTTTGATAACTGCTGAGCAGCCTCGAAATTATTATCTGTTGCTAAGTCGGGATACTCGTCCCTAAAAGTTAAAATCGCTGAAGGTTCAATTCCAATCAATGGACAATGCTCATGAATCATCCCAGCAAACAATTCTATATTTTTATTCGCGATCTGCTGTGCCTTTCTGATCAATCCTTTTGAAAGCCATGTTCTTCCACTTTCTCCATGATCAACCATCTTCACAGCATACCCCAGTTGTGTTAGGAGCTTGATGGCCTTTATCCCAATTTCAGCATCATTATAATTGGTAAACTCATCACAAAATAAATAGACCTCCTTATCAGAGTTGCTCAGCAATGCATTTTTATTATTTGTATACCATGATTTCATGGTTTGCTTTGATATCAACGGCATGGATCGATTAACAGCAAACCCAGATAACTTTTTAATAATTGTTGAAGTGAAGTTATTTTTTACAAGTGCATTATAAATAGTTGGAACAAACGATGCAAGTTTAGAAACCGTTGTGAAATTCGCAATCAGTCTTGCTCGGAGAGGAACACCATTGGCATCATAATAATGCTGTAAAAATTCTGCTTTCAACTTGGCCATGTCCACATTGGATGGACATTCACTCTTACAAGCCTTGCAACTCAAGCACAAACTCATCACATCATAAATCTCCTGATGATCAAAGCGATTCTCTTTATTCGAATTGGTAAGATATTCTCTTAAAATATTAGCTCTTGCCCGGGTTGTATCTTTTTCATCTCTTGTAGCCATATAGGATGGACACATGGTGCCTCCAGATATATGAGTCTTTCTGCAATCTCCAGAACCATTGCATTGCTCAGCATGCTGTAAAATATTTTGCTGATGAAATCTAAAGATGGTTTTAAATTCAGGGGTAAAATGCCCGGGGACATACCTCAACATGGAATTCATGGAAGGCGTGTCCACAATTTTATTGGGATTGAAAATATGATGTGGATCCCAAATGTTTTTAATTTCTTTGAGCAACTGATAGTTTTTATCTCCAACCATTTGTCGAATGAATTCCCCTCTTAATCTTCCATCACCATGCTCTCCACTCAATGAACCGCGATATTTTTTTACAAGCGTTGCTACTTCTTCTGCAATAATTCTGAACAGCTTGTTCCCTTCTTCAGTTTTTAGATTGATAATGGGACGTAAATGCAATTCTCCAGAACCAGCATGTGCATAATGCACAGAGTACAACCCATGTTTTTTTAGAATTTGATTGAATTCAGCAATATATGCAGGAAGATCTTCCACATCAACGGCAGTATCCTCAATCACTGGCACTGCTTTCTCGTCACCTGGTAGATTACTCAATAACCCCAAGCCCGCTTTTCTCAAGGCCCAAATTTTCTTGCTGTCTTCACCAAATAAAACAGGAAAATGATATCCCAACCCATTTGCACGCATCTCCGCTTCCACTTGTTGAGTGATGGCTAAAATTTCGTCTCGTGTATTCTTACAAAATTCAATTACCAAGATCGCACCAGGATCACCTTGTACAAAAAATCTGTTCTTGCGTTGCTCAATATTTTCTTTGGTGCATTCCAAAATATAATGATCAATCAACTCACTCGCGCTTGGCTTATATTTCAAACCAATGAGATTGGCCCGAAGCGATTCATCTATGGTATTGAAATGAACGCAAAGCAATCCTGTCTCTTTAGGTGGAAGATCCACCACATTTAATTTGATCTCTGTTATGAATGCCAATGTTCCTTCTGAACCTGCGATCAATGAACAAAAGTTGAAATCTTGTCCACCTGCTTTAAATGGTGCCATTTCTATCAATAGATCAATGGCATACCCAGTATTTCTTCTCTCGACAGTTGGTTTTGGAAACTCTCTCCTGATCTCTTCCTGATGTTCATAGTTGCTCAACAAGGAACGAACTGATTTATAAATGGAACCTTCTAAATTGTTCAACTCACATTTTTCGTGAAATGCATCCAAGCTCAATGTTTTGAATACCACCTCAGATCCATCACTCAACAAGGCATTGACTTCCAACAAATGTTCTCGCGTGCTTCGATACACAACAGAATTGGATCCACACGAATTGTTCCCTACCATTCCGCCAATCATGGCACGGTTAGCCGTAGAAGTCTCAGGGCCAAAAAATAATCCATGTGGTTTTAAAAATCCATTGAGTTCATCACGAATCACACCTGGCTGAACCCTTACCCACTTCTCTTCTTTATTCAGTTCGATAATCTGGGTGAAATGCTTTGATACATCGACGACAATTCCATTGCCAACAACTTGACCGGCCAATGAAGTGCCAGCTGTCCTTGGAATCAAAGATGTCTTTTCTTCATTTGCGAAGACAATCAGTTTTTTAAGATCATCTATGGAAGTAGGTACTGCAACAGCAAGGGGCATTTCTCGGTATGCAGAGGCATCAGTAGCATACAAAGTACGGATGGCATCATCCAAATAAAGTTTGCCATCAAGACGTTTAGAAAGTAATTGCAGCCTCTCTTTCATTCACTGATGTTGAGGCTGCAAATTTACCAATAAAATAGGGGAATTGACAGATACTTATTTCACTTCAAGTATCCCTCTCTTCAATGGAGAATTATCACCTTTCACAATATTCTGTAATCCGGGGGTTAGACTCGAGATCAATACTTCTTGAGTAAATGTTTTTACATTTTTAGGCTCAACTTTATTACCCTCACGTATCTCTTCCTCCTCTTCTTCAGTCAATTGAGCAACAGTGGAAGAAACAATTAGCTTAAAAGGAGCGGCAGTAGAAATCTTAGTATTCAACATCAAATTGGATGCTGGTCCTCTTTGCTCTCCCTCAGTTTTGTAGAGTGTTTCAAGAACTTTTCCTGTGGTATCTGCTACTTCAACAGTGAGTTTGCCATTCATGGCATCGTCTGTTTTTTGAAGAATCAAAGTAACCGACTGACCATTGGTAGAATCTAAAGTAGATGCTTCTTTAAAACTGATTCCTGCACTTGGTCTTGGGCCTTGCTTTGCAAAAATTCTTCCAAATTCAGCAACAGGCTCCAATACTTCTGTAACAGCGAGTGCCACTAAAGCAAGCACTACAAACAACGCAATAAAGATTTCTTTCTTAATAGACCCGGTTGCCTTGTCTTTAGTATACGCTTTCAAAGAACCCCAATTGTTTACAATATGAAAAATTGCAATGGCAACAAATAACAATCCCATGATGGTATGCAACATTTCTATAGGATGAGACTTTTGTTTCAGCCACATTAAAATACCTGATACACCTAAAAAGAAAAATGCAGAAGCAACAATAAGACTGATGAGATTTTTATTCTTTTTCATGCTTGTTAATTTGAACAGTTGTTGATTTATTTTTATAATGATGCAAAGTTGTTTTACATTGAAGCATCAAGATAATCAATTTGGTGCTTTTTTAAACAATATCATTCGCAGTAATCAAAAAATTATGAACCTAAAAATCAATGGATTCCAGCATCTTGGCATTCCTGTAACCAACGTAGAACAGTCTATTTTATTTTACGAAGGACTCGGATTTAAAAATGTAATGGATTCTACTTTTATTTTAAATGATAAACCTGGAAAAGTTTCCATGTTGCAAAGAGACCAGATGATAATTGAAATATATCAATTACCAGAACCGGAGTTGAATGAAATCAGATCCAGAAAAGATGGACACATCGATCACATGGCGTTTGATGTGGATGACATCAACAGTACGTTTGAACTTTTGAAAACAAATGGTTATACCATACTTGAACAAGAGCCGGTTTTCCTCCCTTTTTGGAAAAATGGTTGTAGGTTTTTCAATATCCTCGGTCCGGATGGAGAACGCTTGGAGTTCAATCAAATATTATAATGTAGGATTGGTTTTTCGAAGAACGATATCCCATTTTTTTCCACCATATACAAGAGAATCAATTACTTCAAATCCAGCCTTGGCATGGGCTTTCAGTGAACGGTGATTATCACAATCCACATCCGTTATCATAAAATCAAACTGACTCTTTACTGCTTCAGCAAAAAAATCATACATGCGTGTAACCAAGTGCTGCCCCCTATAAGCTTTGCCAACACACAATTGCCCAACGACAACATATGGTACATTTCTTAACAACTGACCTTGATAAGTGCATCGATCAATATTGTTGAATAAATCTTTGATCAAATCATGACCATCTCGCATTGCAGGTGTTGTAATCATAGCATAGCCAACCACTTGTTCATCATCTTTAGCAATCACAGAGGGAAATGATGCATTCATCGCTTTCAAATAATCGATGGTATATGATGCAGTTAAAAAACCTTGTGAAGCTGCTTCTTCATCAGTGATATGCTGACGTAAATTTTTTTCTTGTAAAAGCTTGATGCCTTTTACTTCCTCTTCGTTTTCAACCAATTTTATCTGAACCATACTTCAATAAAGATAATCATCTCAACCGAAATCGTTTTAGCAGTTCTACATCGTCCAGAGTTACATTTAAAATAATTTTATACCATCAAAATACATACATGAAAATTCTAAAGATCAGCCTTTGCTTAACCTATATGTTTGTAAGCTATTTAACAATCGCCCAAACAAAAAACACCACCCAACCTTTCCTAGGATTTAGATCCGCACAAATATTGAAATTGGGGAACCTTCAATTCAAAGACCTCAATAAAAATGGAAAGCTGGATCTATATGAAGACTGGAGACAGCCAAACCATGTAAGAGCGAATGACCTGCTTTCAAAAATGTCTGTTGAAGAAAAAGTTGGTTTCATGCTCATCAGCACCACCAGAATGCAGAATGATTGGTCGTTTGAAACACCAAAATCAAAAGACCCTATCGGAAGTGGATTCAATGAAGATGATTTGGTGCAGAGTATGAATATGTTTACACGAAAACCACTGCCAGTTCAAATGATGATGGCCGCTGGTACTACAAAAGGTGTAACGCAATTCCATCTCAGACATTTTATATTGAGGGCGAATGTGCCAGCAAGAATGATGGCAGAATGGGCAAACAATTTACAGGCTCTATGTGAAAAAGATGGATTGGGTATTCCTGCAATCATTGCATCAAATCCAAGAAATCACATCACCAAAGATGCATCGATAGGACTCAGTGTAGGTGCAACAACTTTCTCTACATGGCCGGGAGAACTTGGATTATCTGCGACCCGTGATCTGAAACTCATCAGAACTTTTGCAGAAACAGCAAGATTAGAATGGGCTGCAGTTGGACTCAGAAAAGGATACATGTACATGGCAGACCTCTCAACAGAACCACGTTGGCAAAGAGTAGAAGGAACATTTGGTGAAAACGCTGAATGGGTAGCAAAAATGATGCATGAAATTGTTGTTGGATTTCAAGGAACAAAACTCTCACCCACTTCTGTTGCGCTTACAACAAAACATTTTCCTGGTGGTGGCGCAGG
>CAYFLQ010000096.1:0-996 GCA_964344065.1 uncultured Sphingobacterium sp.
CGGAAACATGAGAGGTTCATCTGCAGGGGGTGAAGTTGAAATAAGAATTGATGGTGCGGATGGAAGCTTAATTGGAAAAACACCATTCATCAATTTTACACAACGTGGTCAAAACCGAGTTGCTGCTGATATAAATGATACAGCAGGTAAACATACCCTGTTCTTTGTATTTAGAAATCCAAATGCAAAACCCGGACAAACCATTGTGCAACCTATTGAAATGGAAATCATTCCAAAGAAATGATTTTGCATTAAAATCAAAAAGGGGTTACAAATTGTAACCCCTTTTTGATTTATTAGATTTCTAAAGATCATAGATTTTTAAGATACTTCACACTTCCTTCTAAAGTTCCCGGATCAGATTCCATTTCTACATATACCCATTGAAGTCCGGCTAGTTTTCCCGCTTCAAAAAATTCTTTCCAATTAACCAATCCATTTTGACCAAGTACTACTTGCTTATTTTTATCATTTTTTGAATAATCCTGTAGATGTGCAGAAATAAATCTTCCAGGATGTTTACGAAAATAATCTGCTGCTTTATACCCAACTTGAATAGCAGCTACCTGAAATTGCATTTTCACTTTTGATGGATCAAGTTCTTCAAGTATGATATCATAATCAGGATGACCATTTTTCTTTTGCTCAAATTCACCATTGTGGTTGTGGTAACCTGCTACGAGTCCTGCTTTCGTAATTTTCTCACCTATCGAGTTCAGTGTTGCACACTGAAGTTTCAATTCATCAAGGGTTTTACCATTTAATCCGCCAGAGCAAACCATATGTTTAAGTCCCATTTCATGAGCAAAAGCAATACGCTCATCAAGATTTTTTACCAGCTCCTCCCATGTAAAATGAGAACTGTAACACGCTAATCCTGCATCATTAATTATTTTTTTTAATTCTTTCCCTGAATACTTTGTCAAAGATGCAAAACTCCAAGGCGCATAACCTGCAGGTGAACACATTTCAACATGTGTGTATCCCATTATAGAC
>CAYFLQ010000096.1:1006-5823 GCA_964344065.1 uncultured Sphingobacterium sp.
GGGAATACTAACAGATTTGAAATGATCAGATGCAAGCAATGTTGATGGAAATTGTGATAGCACTCCAGCAGTAAAGATTGCCGATGCACCAGAGTTGATAAATGATCTTCTGTTCATGATTACATATTTTATAGATAAAAGGTAATAAAATTTAGAATTTTAATGATATAATTAATCAATAATCAATCGAATATTTTTTAACTTACTAGATATAGAGTCGGATCCAAGTAAACATTATTCTTTGATAATAAATTAAATATCATGCCGAAAAAATTCAGTAGAAGAAAATTTATTCAACAATCAACCGCTGCGTCAGTTGCTGCAACAATTGTACCCAGACATGTTATTGGTGGTAGGGGATTTATTGCACCGAGTGACAAACTTCGAATAGCATATATAGGATGCGGAACACAAGGCATCAGAGAAATGAGTGATTTACTAAAAAATCCCAAAATACAAATTACCAGTGTATGTGATCCCAATAAGTTTACTACCGATTATCGGGATTGGTCGCCACATCATATTAGAAAATTGGTTAGGGATGCAATTGGCAATCAAAATTGGGGCAGCGAGTACACCGGTATTCCAGGAGGAAGAGATGTTGGAAAAACCATGGTGGAAGGTTTTTATGGAAGTACAAAACCTAGCGGCACTTTCAAGGGATGTACTGCATATGAAGATTTTAGAGAATTACTTGAAAATGAAAACGATTTTGATGCGGTAAAAATCATGACGCCCGATCATTTGCATGCAACCATTTCGATTGCTGCAATGAAGAAAGGTAAACATGTAGTAATCCACAAACCAATTGCCAACAGAATGTATGAAGCAAGACTCACCATTGAAACTGCTCGTAAAACTGGAATGAAAACTCATCTTTTGGCATATTCTAAAATTCAAGGTAATATAAACTTGAAGAAAATGCTGGATGATGGAACGATTGGAACATTAAAAGAAATTCATAATTGGTCTAATCGACCTGTCTGGCCACAATTCACTGGTAACCCGAAAAACAATATGCCAGTTCCTGAAGGAATGAACTGGGATTTATGGTTAGGACCAGTTCCTGATAGACCATACCATATTGATTACACTCATATGGTATTCAGAGGATGGTATGACTTTGGTGGTGGTACTATTGCAGACATGGGTCATTATAGTTTATGGCCATTATTTATGACACTTGGAATAAACACACCACCCATTAGCGCTGAGGGATGCGGAACTATTAATAGAGAATTTGTGAATCAGGTAAGTCAGGAAATTCATAATGATGTTGCATTCCCTTTCAGCAGCATGGTTCGCTTTAAATTTCCTAAACAAAAAACTTTGCCTCCATTTGAATTATTCTGGTATGATGGTGGAATGAGACCTCCAATTCCAGATGAGTTGACAGCTTTGGATGCTGCTTTGCCCATCGAGGGAATGATGTTTGTTGGTGATAAAGGAAAAATTTTGGCAGGATTTAATTGCGAAAATCCTGTTCTTATACCAGATGCAAAAATGAAAACTTATATGAAAGACAAAAGCAGGCCTCTAGAAAAAGAAGAGAGGAGTGATGATATTTGGATCAATGCTTTCAAAAACAACAAAGAATCTCCCGGTAGTTTCCTTAACGCATCGGCTATTTCAGAAACTATTCTGCTTGGTGCTATAGCAATAAGAACCGGTAAAAGATTATTTTATGATTCAACCAATATGAGAATCACAAATAATTCAGATGCAAATAAATATTTATACAGAGAATACAGAAAAGGATGGGAACTTTAAACAACAAATTTTACGAAATTTCATTAGCGCAATGGGCATTAATTGATGAGCATAGACAAAATAAAATAAGCACATTGGATTTACCAGGCATTGCTAGAAACGCTTTTCAATTGAACGGCATTGAACTGGTGAATACACTTATGGAAGTGCCTACCATGGACTATTTGGATAAACTCAAAAGTCGATCTACTGAATACAATATCAATATCTTACTTATCATGATAGATGATGAAGGAGACGGATGTTCTTCAACTGCTAATGAAAGAAAACAATTTGGCATTAATCATTTTAAATGGATAGATATTGCAAAATACCTAGGTTGTCATTCGATCAGAACAAATTGCAGAGGATATAATGCACCAGACCCAATAACAGCCCTTGAATGGGCAACTGAATCATATCTGCCTTTATTATCTTATGCGGCAAAAAATGAAATCCGAGTTCTTGTTGAAAATCATGGGGGCCTTTCAAATGATGCAGATTGGATGGTACAGCTGTTCAAAAAAATACAGCATCCTTTATTTGGAAGTTACCCAGATTGGCGAGAACCAGCAGAGGATTTTGATAATATAGAATATTTGAAAAAAATGTTGCCCTACTCCTCTGGTATGTCTTATCGCAATCAACCATCCGAATCTCAAACAAAAGAAATGATTGAAATGTGTATAAATGAAGGTTATCAAGGATGGTTTGGTATAGAATCGAACGGAAGAGATGCAGTAGCTGAAGGAATTAGATTATTAAAAAAATATTTACCAATCAACCCATAATTCATTATACATTTTTGTGAAAGATCTTTTTACTTTTTGTAATGCGCGATCGCTTAAACATTATAATGATGCCATGCAACTTTTTCAAGAGTATGCAAATTCATTGAACATCAGTTTAGATTTCCAGCACTTTGATGAAGAGCTAAAAATAATCAGCACCATGTATGGTCCGCCGGATGGACATTTGATCATCGTTTATCTTGCTGATACACCTATTGCATGTGCAGCTTACAGAAAAATAGAAGAAGGTATTTGCGAAGTCAAAAGAATGTATGTGAAACCCTCATATAGAAAAGAACAAATTGGTGATAAAATGCTTTCTGAACTAATAACAAAAGCAACGTTGAGTGGATATAAGTTGATGCGACTGGATACACTGGATTCAATGATTCCTGCCATCACTTTATACAAGAAACATGGATTTCATGAAATAGATGCCTACTATTTCAATCCAAATAAGAATACTGTCTACATGGAAAAATCATTGATGGATTAATTCAATAACATCAAGACAGATCCGATCAAGGTCAATACAATAATTACTTTCCTGAATTGGGCATCATTTATTTTTCTGACAATTTTCAATCCAGCCCAAAATCCTGCTGCCAAGGCAGGAATCAATACCATATCAACGTTGATGGTTGATACATTGATATTACCCCAATAAAAGATTTGAAAAGGCAGTTTAAATAGATTCATAAACAGAAAAATCCAGGCACCCGTTCCAATAAAATCATTCTTGCCTAAACGCATTGCTAAAAAATACACATTGGCGAATGCACCTGCTAAATTCCCCATCATGGTAGTAAACCCAGCTGCTAATCCAGTAGGGATGGTAAACAATGGATGATCAGGCACCTCTTTTGATTTTCGATATTCCATGATGAAAAGAATGGCAATGGAAACAAAAATGATCGCAGCAATGATTTTCTTGAACAATGCTTCATTCATGTCTTTCCCAATAAACACGCCCATTAAGATGCCGACCATCATCCATGGAACAAGTTTCCAAAAGTATTTCCATTGAGCATGTCTATTGTAATAGGCCACAGCCGCAATATCAGCAACACACAAGAGAGGTAGTACAATGCCAGTGGATGATTTCCCTCCAAAAACAATGGCCATCAATGTTACGTTGAGCATGTCAACACCCTTCAATCCAGCCTTCCCCATTCCGATGAGAAAAGCTGCTAGTATTACAAGCAGCCACTGAAACAGCGTATATGTATGAAATACGTTTAACATTTATAAATTATTTTTTTTCAATTCATCCACCGCATAGTTCGCTGCACGTGCTGTCAATGCCATGTATAAGATAGACGGACTTTGATTCGCTGTGCTGGTCATGCATGCCCCATCTGTAACAAATACATTTTTACAATGATGCAACTGATTCCATTCATTTAGTAAAGATGTTTTTGGATCTTTACCCATTCTGCAGCCTCCCATTTCATGTATATCACGACCAGGTGCCCAATGATTGTCATGTGTATGAATATTTTTCACACCTGCCGCATCTAACATCTCAGCGCCTTGCACCAAAAAATCTTTCAATAGCAATTCATCATTCTGATCATAGTCAACATTTGTTACTAGCAACGGAATCCCCCACTGATCTTTTTCAGTCTGACTGAGTGTTACATGATTTTCATATTTAGGAACAGTTTCACCTTGGATATACATATACATACCCCAAGGGCCTGCTTCTGACATGATATTTTTTAATTCAACACCTATATGATCAATAGAAGCATCTTCATTTCCCCTGGTTCTATAAGCTCCCATGAAAGCCATGTATCCTCCCACAAAATCCATATCCTGTTTTTTAAAATTTCTAAAATTAGCCATCATGGATTCTGCAGGTTTTCTGCCATAGTAATACACATCTTCATGCCCTTCAATACTTCCGCCCAATGAACCGCGATAATTGTGAAAACAAATATAATGACCGAGTAATCCATTGTCGTTTCCTAATCCATTTGGAAATCTAGAAGATGTAGAATTCAACAAAATCAAATTGCTGTTCAATGTTGAAGCATTCAAGAAAATAATGTTGGCATGAAATTCAATTTCTTCATGCGAATGCGCATCTATGATTTTTACTCCTGTTGCTCGCTGTGAAGCAGTATCATAGATGATGGAATGCACCACTGAATCTGGTCGTATGGTAAGATTGCCTGTTTTTGCTGCCCAAGGAAGCGTTGATGAATTTGAACTGAAATAGCCACCAAACATACATCCACGCATGCAAAGATCGCGGCTCTGACATTGGCTTCT
>CAYFLQ010000097.1:0-614 GCA_964344065.1 uncultured Sphingobacterium sp.
AAAATGGTCTTAAAGTTTCAAGTAGCCAATAAAAACTTTAATCTTGCAAAAAAAATTATATGAATTTTCCTGAACAAATCAAATACACCAAGGAGCACGAATGGATATCAGTTGATGGAGATGTGGCAACGATTGGCATCACTGCTTTTGCACAAGGTGAGTTGGGCGATATCATTTTTGTGGATATTGAAACCGTTGGAAAAGAACTAGGTGCTGATCAAGTCTTTGGTTCTGTAGAGGCTGTGAAAACAGTGAGTGATTTGTTTCTCCCAGTTTCAGGTACTATCCTGGAAAAAAATCCGCTTTTAGAAAGCCAACCTGAATTGGTGAATCAAGATCCATATGGAGATGGATGGATGATTAAAATGAAAATTTCAGATGCTGCACAACTGAACAATCTTATGGATGTGCAAGCCTACAAAGCATTGGTTGGAGCATAATCCACCTTGAGTTTTCTCAAAAAAAAGCCCCTATTGAAATAGGGGCCGTTAACCAAAACTAACTGCTTATGAGAAAACTTTTGCTTTTTTAGTATTAGACGTTTTTACTGCCGCTTTCCATTCATTTCTTACGTTAAAAATTTACTAATAGCGCACTCTAAATTCAACACACAC
>CAYFLQ010000097.1:624-5812 GCA_964344065.1 uncultured Sphingobacterium sp.
TTAATTAGATGCCGTATCTATCATCTTTCCGTCTCTACTTTCGTTAAAAGTTTATTAATGGCTTTCCTCTCAACCAGATACACTAAAATAGACGCGTGAGCGTTCAATTAGTTTGTTAAAGGCTCCATAAATAGATGAATTATTCTCGTACTAAAAAGTGATTTTCATCACTGTGTGAGCTTACTTGCATTTTCTGCAAACTGAAGTGCATCAATGAGTTCGCCAATATTACCGTTCAAGACATCGTGTAAATTATACAATGTCATGCCGATGCGATGATCGGTTACCCTTCCTTGAGGAAAATTGTATGTTCTGATTTTGGCTGATCTATCACCTGTGCTGACCAGACTTTTTCTATGGCGTGAAATTTCGTCTTCCTGCTTTCTGACCTGCTCTTCATACAGCCTTGTTCTGAGCATTTGCATGGCTTTTTCGCGGTTGCCCAATTGGGTTCTCTCAGTCTGGCAAATCACCACAGTTCCAGTCGGAATATGGGTAAGCATTACCTTGGTTTCCACCTTGTTTACATTTTGCCCACCTGCACCACCACTTCTGGCAGTTTCCATTTTCACGTCACTTTCCCTGATTTCTACATCCACTTCTTCTGCTTCGGGCATAACAGCAACAGTGGCTGCACTGGTGTGAACACGACCACTTGCTTCCGTATCTGGAACCCGTTGTACTCGATGTACTCCACTTTCAAACTTCAGGGTACCGTATACATCATCCCCTGTTACTTCCAATTGTGCCTCTTTGTAACCCCCTACTGTTCCTTCATTTTCTGATAGCAAAGCTGTCTTCCAACCTTTTCCTTCACAATATTTGATGTACATCCTCAACAAATCTCCCGCAAACAAAGATGCTTCATCCCCACCCGTTCCGGCCCTGATCTCCAGAATGGCATTTTTTTCATCCTGGGGATCTTTTGGAATGAGCATGTTGCGAATTTGCTTTTCTAATTCCTCTTTTTTGCTGTCTAGATCAGCTGTTTCTGCCTTTGCCAGCTCTCTGAGCTCTTCATCATCACCCATCAATGCTTCACGATTGAATTCAACATCAGACAAGATTCTCTGATACTGCTGATATGCCACAACAATTTTTTCCAAGCTTCTGTACTCTTTGGAGAGTTGACTGAAACGCTTGTTGTTGTTTACAACTTCAGGGTTCGTGAGCGCAACCCCAATGTCGTCGAATTTGGCTTTTATGGCTTCTAACTTATCTAACATATTAATTCATCTGCTCAGATGATAAATCTTTAATTTAGTGCGCAAAGTTACTTCTTTCTAAGATGAATTACAGAAAGTTTCAATCAGATTACATTTTCGACGGTCATGAATTATTGAACAGGGAGCATGTGCTGATCACCGATCAAGATGGAACCATCATCGAGATAATTCATTCAAGCGAAGCAGGAGATGGGATCGAGAAATCAATGGGCATCATTACTCCTGGTTTCATCAATGCACATTGCCACTTGGAACTTAGTCACATGAAAGATGTCATACCACCACATACAGGACTCATTCCATTCTTATTAGATGTGGTTGGAAAAAGAGAGTTTCCTCTTGAATTGATTTTGGAAAAAATTCAACAAGCAGAAACAGAAATGGCAAAAGATGGAATTGTGGCTGTAGGAGACATCGGCAATACAGCTCATACCATTGAAACCAAAATAAAAAGCAAACTGAAATGGAACAACTTTGTGGAAGTTCTTTGCTTCAGTGATGGCATGTCAGATCAAAGAATGGAGCAATATTCAGGCGTATTGGATGCCTTCCAACAAGCAGAGCAACTCCATCAAATTAAACATTGGAAATCAAGCTTGGTTCCACATGCGCCTTATACCATCAGTGATATTACTTTTAAAAGAATCAACAACCTTACTTCCAATGAGGTCATCAGTATGCACAGCCAGGAAAACCCTGCAGAAGATGATTTATATAAGAGTGGAACTGGCGGCTATTTAAAGTTTCTTCAACAATTCGGATTTAAGGAATCTCCTTTCCCAATTACGGGAAAATCATCTCTGCAATCATGCTTGTCTCATTTCAATAAGCAACAGCGAATGATACTGGTGCATAATACATTCACAACCCAGGAAGACATTTCATTTGCGCAACAATATGCATCTGAGCATTTGTCAGGCATCCATTTTTGTTTGTGCATCAATGCAAATCTATACATCGAAAACAAAGTTCCACCGATTGAACTGTTGATGAAAAACAACTGTGAAATAGTATTGGGTACAGACAGTTACAGCAGCAATTGGCAGTTAAGCATTGCAAGCGAAATCAAAACTATCAAAGAAAGACACCCACACATTCCATTGCCAACCATTTTGAAGTGGGCAACTTCCAACGGTGCTAAAGCACTCAACAGATCAGATGAATTGGGCAGTTTCATCGCAGGTAAAACTCCAGGAGTAGTTCTCTTGGATGATGCTTTTCAATCAATCAGATTGATTTAATCATTGATCCATTACCGTTCGAATCACTGCAAGTGACCGAAGTTGACCAAAGGGATGAATGTGTAATGCATAAAACTGCAACAAATCATCGAGAATTTGATTGCGCTGAATTTTATTTAGTTTTATTTCACTCAATTCACTTATTTGCATGGCTCTCAACAACTGGGCGATTTTTTCACTTAAAGGCATTTGGACGATCATTTGATGCATTGGTGCAGTTGATACAAATTGTCCCTCCCTCAAATCAAGACAATCGGATGTGACAGAAAAATTATCCATCAAACGAAAACCAAAGAAATGAGATAAATGGATTGTAAAAAATAACGGAAGATTTGCTGTTTCAGCATCGTTGGAATGGTTCAAACCAGATAATACATCTTCTAAAAAATAAAAAAGCGGCGGATTGGAATCAGGTTGCTTTAAACAAAGCTGCAACAATTCCATCATGTACAACAACACTGCATTTTTAGTGATGTTGGATTGTGATTCGTGCATCTGAGTAGCATACCTGCATTCCTTTATTCTTTGCAGCGTTTGTTTTTCATTTTGATAAACAACCAAGTCAAGGATATTCCCAGATTGGAACTGTGAGGATGAAAAATGCAGATTCCGTTTAGATGATCTCACCCCATTCACCATGTATTGCTGCAATCCAAACAGCTCTGTAAATATGGAGACAACCATAGAAGTTTCTCCATATTTTACTGTCTTCAGCACAATTCCTTTAGTATGATGAAGTACAGACATGATTATTTTATAAAAAATATTTTTCCTGCAACCTGTTCAGTATTGTTCTCGTTGGAAATGATAATAAGATAGACCCCTGAATGCACTCGCTCTCCTTTATAATTTTTTCCATTCCAAATGGCTTGTCCACCCAAAGATCTTGTCTGATGAACAAGTTTCCCATCCAACTCTGTAATTTTTACCCATGCATTGATGGGCAGTTCTTTGATGCCGATGGTACCTGTATAACCCGATGGAACAGGATTTGGAAAGACGATCGGCTTTTTCATTTGTTCAATAGGATCAGTGGCTGTTCCCCTGAAGGAAGAAATACCCAATGCAGTCATGAAAAAGACTTCACCTGTTGCACCATCGATGGCTATTTCATTAACCTTGTCGTCTAATAATTTGCTGTTGGATGCAGTAAAGCGATATATAATTTTCTGTCCATCCGGACTCAGCAACCAAACACCGTTATCAGAGGCAATCCATTTTCGGTCTGCTCCATCTATTTTAATATCATGAATGATTTCATTGGCAAGAAGCAATCCTGCAAAATTATCTTGCTGAACGATGGGCAATGTTGCATCGCAATTTCTAAATACATCAGATCCACACTGAATAATACCAATTCCCCGATCTGTTCCAACCCAGATATTGCCAGATTGATCTTCTGCAACAGAAAGCACATTGGATGATGGAAGATTTCCCCTACCGGTGCCTTGAAGAAACACTCGCCACTGATCGTCAGATGTAACATCTATTGTGTTGTTATCATCGAAACAAACAAGTCCACTCGAATTAAGTGTCGTAAACCATTTTCTTTCTTCCTTATCTATCAGCACTTTATTGATAAGATTTTTTTCGATGGAAAGAGGGATGGAGAAATTTTTCCATGTTCCATCTTTCTTTTTTACTACAACTGGTGCATTGGTATTTGGATTGGTCATCCAAACGTTGGAAGCAATGTCAACAGAAATGCCAGAAACGTTTATAACACCTGGCTGATCCCGGTCCGACTGGAGCCCGCCAGCTATTGCACCAAATTTTTCAACCTTATCATCATTGTCGACAGAAATGAGTCCAGTCCCTAAAGAACCAAGATACATTTTAGAGGTAACTGGTTCGATCGCAGCAGTTACAAGATCTCCCAGTCCAACAAGATTCTTAAAAGCTGTTGGAGAATAATTTTTCCAACGATCTTCTTTCAACACAAAAAACTGGTTTTGTTTCATTGTGCTCAACAATGAAAGTTGGTTCCCTGCCGTTGCAATTAACTTGCCATCTTTTGCAGCAGACTGTCCATTTGAAATACCTCCTGGTCCATTGGGAAGAATGAATTGAGCATTGTTGCCTGTCCATTTAATCAATCCGTTATTCGAATCGCCAATCCACAGATTATTTCCCTCTTGAAAACAATAATTCGATTGCGTAAGGGCAGATGATTTTACTATTTGAGGAGTGGATTGTGGTGAATTAAAAATGGTTATACCGCCTTCACCATGCATGTATAAACTTTTGCCGCTTGTATTGATGGAAATAATTGGTGAATTGGATTGATAGAATAATTTCCATGAACCATTCACAAGAATAAAAACTGCATCAGCTGATTGAGCAATGACATTGGTTCCCCATTGAATCAAGTTCGGTCTAGCTGTAGTATTAAAGGGAATATTTTCAATATTCCATGATCTGAAATCACTCAGCCTTCCTGTCGAGAGAGCAGCCGACTTAATTCCATCTGCAGTACATGCAAAAATTTTATCTGCAGAAAAAGCAACCTGATAGACTGTAATCCAATTTCCACTCTTGCTGGGTAAGTAGGTGTCTACAATTTCAAACTTAAATGGATCTAATACAACAACGCCAAAACTTGTAGAGACATAAACCAGTTTATCTTTCCAAGTCAAAGAAAATATTTTCTTTTGAACAGTTACTTTACTTAACAGCACTTCTGGTATGTTTCTAACCACATCAGATCCTACAATATCGATG
>CAYFLQ010000098.1:0-5806 GCA_964344065.1 uncultured Sphingobacterium sp.
GAATAATCCTGTCCACTAATTTTTTCATATTCAAATTTGTTGTTGAATGTAATCATGGTCTGATGCTCCATTCCAGAATTGGGGACTTCCGCAATCCCGATTTTTTCTTTAGCCCATGGATATTCTCCAAAGTATTTTTCTAAAATACGTGTATCGCGAATTTTTGTTTGAATCAACTTTCTTGCATGTGCAGTATCTTCTTCTAACACATAAAATTCAACTGGAACCTTATTGCCATTGATGGTTGTATAGCTATCTGAGTAGACTTTATATTTCCCGATATTGAATAAAATACAATAATTGCTGATCGTATAGTTGGTTTGCCAATGATATGTTTTCAATCCATTTTTCACAACTGTTCCTTTTAACAATCCGGGACCTGCCACCACGAGATCTTTTGGAATGGTGATGTACATATCAACACCTTCATTGGGTTCATCACTGGGGTGATCTTTGCAAGGAAAATAAACCCTGCCTCCCTCTTTCTGACAATTGATGGAAATCCAATCATTTCCACTGCGATCCTTTTCCCATGTGAATCCTCCTAACCATGGAGGCCTTACTGCAACTGGAGGTTTACCGGCATAGGTAACACGAACCGCATGATGACCTTCTGCAAAAGGAGCATTTGCACTAATGAATATTTTATCTTTTGCATGTACAAACGAGATAGACTTTCCATCTACCGCAACTGAACTGATTTTATAAAAATGAATGAGGTCTAATATGATGCTATCAGATGGCTTGGATAGATTCATGTCAATTTCAGCTGAACCGCCTATTGAACGATGTTGAATATCGACAGTCAGCTTTATGGTATAATGCCTTATATCCATATTGGATTGGGCGGGACTCAACTTAGCACCAGAACTTAGATAACGAATATCATCTTGTTGAGCTACAACTAAATAGGATGGTAATAAGCCCAAGCATAAGAATATGAATTCTTTCAATTTAATTTTCATACAAAGCATTTATTAAATGTAACTAAATGAATCCTAATTTTTCTCTTTACACACTAAAATCACTGAAGCTGCTTTAGGATCTTCTTCAATCAACCCCACCACAACGGTAACCCTGTTACCGATTTTTAAATCCACCAAAGTAGATTCCCCATTCGAAGATTTGATCTTTGTTTGTTTTATTATATGAATTTCTTCCTTCACCCCGTCTTTTCGTTGAATGGTAATAGCTGTTGGAGTTATGGCTATAATTTGACCAGTGCCACCTGTGCCTCCGCACAAATCAGTTGAGTCACTATGTGTTGATGATTGCATGAGCACATTTCTCATATGTGGATCAGGTCCTTTGAATACTGGTGAATGTTGATAAAAGGAAATTAGAAAATAAACGATAAATCCAATTATTGTGATAAAGGAGATAAGTGCTACTCTGCTTTCCTTCATCCATTTTAAAAATATAGGCAGGAAGAGAAATTTCCAGTACCCAATCATGCATCCAAGTGCATTCAAGATCACATCATCAATATCAAAAATACCAATATGCAACATTGATTGTAGCGATTCAATGAATAATGCAGAAAGGATTGCAACAACAAGAGAAGATTTCCAATTAAGCTGTTTAAATATAAAAGGAAGTAAAAACCCAAGTGGAACAAGCAATACTATATTTCCAACAATGTTGATTCCAGCGATAATCCATCCTCCCCTTCCCAACACGTAGGGCAAAATTGTTCTAAATGGCATGAAATTGGGTGAGCCTCCTTGGGTTCCTCCAAAATTCAACATCAATGAACCAATTCTAATGGTGGGAACATCTTTTAGTACCATGATTTTAATTAGTAGGATACAATACAATACCAGCAAAGAAACCAACAACCAACTTTTTTTCATATTCGTATTTCTTATTGAAGAATAAATCTATTAAATAAAATGAACTATATAAAATCAGCCCCTGAAATATTATGTATATTTAGAAATATAAATAGCTATCATGAAAAAGTTCATTGTATTATTGTTTGGCATCATTACTACTATTCATCTTTCAGCACAAAATCAATACAACCTCATTCCTCAGCCGAAAAAAATTACAGCCCAGAGCGGAATATTCATTGTTAAAAAAGGGACAAATGTGTCGGTTTCAAGTGAAATATTCACGCCTGCTGCGGAACTATTGATACGCCAAGCCAATAACGTTTCAAATCTTGGTTTAACTATCAGTAAAACAACATCCTCTACTGGGATTCATTTTATACTTAACCCTGCCATTGGTAAAGAAGCATATACACTCAATGTTACTTCAAGAAAAATTGAAATTCAAGCCAGTACTGGTGCAGGTGCTTTTTATGCAATGCAAACATTGCTTCAGCTGATGCCTGCTCCATTGATCGGAGATCAACCAACTGCTGAAAAAATTACTGTCCCGAATTGTATCATAGAAGATGCCCCACGTTTTAGCTACAGAGGACTCATGTTTGATGTAGGTAGATACTTTTTTAAAGTAGAAGACATCAAACGCTTTTTAGATGTAATGGCGGTTTATAAATTAAATACATTTCATTGGCATTTAACTGAAGACCAAGGCTGGAGAATTGAAATCAAAAAATATCCTTTGCTCACTCAAATATCTTCTGTACGAAAAGAGTCTATGCTCGGTCACTATCGTGATAGAAAATATGATGGAAAACCACACGGAGGATTTTATACACAAGAACAAATTAAAGAAGTAGTTGCGTATGCTGCAAGCAAATACATTACCATCATCCCAGAGATTGAAATGCCCGGACATTCACAAGCTCTATTAGCAGCCTACCCTCAATTTGGCTGTAATCCAGATAAAATTTATCAGGTCGCAACTCGTTGGGGTGTTTCAGAAGATGTACTTGCACCAAGAGAAGAAACGTTTGCATTTTTGGAAGATGTGTTAACAGAAGTAATGGCATTGTTCCCTGGTCAATACATTCATATTGGAGGTGATGAATGTCCGAAGACACAATGGAGAGAAAGCCGCTTTTGTCAGGAGTTGATTAAAAAATTAGGACTGAAAAATGAAGATGAATTACAAAGCTATTTTATTCGTCGCATTGACAAATTTGTAAGTTCAAAAGGAAAAAAACTATTGGGATGGGATGAAATCTTAGAAGGTGGTTTATCCCCCAATGCCATGGTCATGTCTTGGAGAGGGGTAAAAGGTGGAGTCGAAGCAGCCAAACAAAATCACGATGTCGTCATGTCACCCAACAGCTTCTTTTATCTAGATTACTATCAAGCAGATCCAAAAACTGAACCACTGGCTATTGGAGGCAATCTCCCGCTTTCTAAATCTTATTCATTTGAACCCAATTTACCAGAATTGACTGAAGAAGAAGCAAAGCATGTAGTGGGAATACAAGCCAATGTTTGGACTGAATACATCAGTGATATCAACTATGCAGAATATATGACATACCCCAGAGCATTGGCATTGTCAGAAATTGCTTGGTCACCCAAGGCGCCAAAAGATTTTGAAGGATTTAAAAAGAGGCTGACAGCTCACCTGCCACATATGAATGCATTAAAAATAAATTATTCAAAAGCCTACTTAACCCAATAACAGTTTGATAGACATACGCACATGTTGCATGTAAAAAAGCATACGCCACTTTACATTTTTCTTTTCGCCTGGCTTATTATTAATCTCATTCAGTCTGCCTTCATTGGCGTGGATGGTGATGAAGCATATTACTGGATGTTTTCAAAAAATCTTGCTTGGGGATATTTTGATCACCCCCCGATGGTAGCATTGCTCATCAAGTTTGGAGAATTCTTTGGTCATGCACCATTCTTTACAAGATTAGGTACCGTATTACTGACAACCGTTACTGCTGGAATTATTTTTCACGGACTGCCAGAAAGACTAAAACAACCAAAATATTATGTGCTGCTATTCCCATCCATTATCATTTGCAATGTGTATGGATTTATCGCAACCCCTGATGCGCCATTGTTTTTCTTTTCAGCTTTATTTTTTCTCGGATATAAAAATTATTTAGAAGAAGATAATTTTAAAGCTATACTGCTTTTATCAATCTCAATAACTGGAATGTTCTACAGCAAATACCATGGGATACTTCCCTTGGTATTTGTACTTCTTTCTAATATCCAACTCATAAAAAGAAAAAGCTTTTGGCTCATTGTATTTATTGTATGTGTTCTCTTTTTGCCGCATATATACTGGCAATATATACATGATTGGCCTACCATTAGATTCCATTTATTTGAAAGAGGATTGAGAGTTTACAAAATAAATTTTACACTCGATTACCTCTTGTCTCAACTACTTATTTGGGGTCCTATTATTTCTTTCTTTTTTTACCGATACATCATGAACATTAAGTCAGATGACAAATTCATGAAAGCTCATCATTTTAATTTCTGGGGAGTGCTGATAATATTTTTGATTTCATCATTCAAAAATCATGTAGAAGCTCATTGGACGTTGGTCGCAGGCTGTTCGTTCATAGTACTGTTGATGGACATCATTGACAATGGTGCCGAGAAAAGAAAAAAATATTTTGTGAGGTTAGCAACAATTAATATTGCATTCATCTTGATATTAAGAATGCTATTACTCGTTCCGGGTTTTCCACTGGATAAAATCAATAATTACAAACCATTTGTACATGGAAAATCATGGGCAGACAGTGTGTATAAATATGCAGGATCAACTCCCGTTATATTTACCAATTCCTATATTCTCCCCGCGTTGTATAATTATTATCACCCAGAAACAACCACTATTGGTTACAATACAAAGTTGTATCGCAAAACAGAATATTCCATCAACCTCACAGAAGACAGGTTAAGGGGGAAAAATGTTTTTGTGTTCAATGATTCAGCAAGCATTAAAAATCCAATTATCATTTCAAAGTTTAAGAGTGGGGATCTTATCCCAATAGATAATTACTTGCCAGTAGGTGCATTACAGGTTTCATGGAAGAGCATTCCTAAAATACTTCATGCAGGAGATACAATAGATGTTGATGTATCCATAAAAAATACAGGCAATCATGCAATCTCAAATGATGGTCGTTTGTCTTTAAGCTATTCTTTCTCCAAATATTCTTACATAGTTGAAGAAGGCAAAGATGTATACCCACTTTCACCAATGATATGGGAGCCATCAAAAGAAATAAGCATACCTATTAAAATAGTACTTCCTATTACCAAAGGAGCAAACAGGCTTCTCTTTTCTATAAACAATGGAATACTAACAGGAAATTTTGCCAGTCAATATTACGATATTGAAATCAATGAATGAATGCTGAGGTAAGTTCAGGCTATTTTCTTCTGGTATCGATCAAATATTGAATTTTCCATTCACCATTTATCTTCACCAAACAGAAAGCATCTACCCCACCATGGCTGAACTTGCCATTATAAATAAATCGATAAGGAGTCCATGCAAAAGCCAGATCACCATCTACTTTGATCGTTTCAAAATCAATCTGTTCATCTGCAGCACCTTTTGCCATTTTCCCAATGGAGGATGCAAATTGCTGCACTTGGTTTTTGCGTACGATTGTTTTCCCTTCTTTATCAGAAGCTACCGATTGCATGAAGGCATCTGCAGTAAAAACCGAAAGGATTTCAGTTGAATCTGCATTTCTCATGGCATTAAAAAGTCGATTGACAGTTGCTTTGACATCAGATTCTGTTTGAGAAAATATTGAACATGAAACAGCAATAAAAAGAAAAGTGAAGAGTATTGATTTTTTCATATGGCTAATATAGTCATTGAAGAGCAAGAAATTAGAAGTGAGGAGTATTCTGATTAAAAATAATTGTTACCTTATACACTCAATTCA
>CAYFLQ010000099.1:0-5777 GCA_964344065.1 uncultured Sphingobacterium sp.
GTGAAATACTGGCCATTCATGCCACTTGCCATCAGTGTAAGTAGCACGCTACTGGGACCTATCAAAGGCTTTACTTCAACATTGTTTTTTTGTGCAATAGAAACCAAATGATGGCCAGGATCTGCAATACCTGGGCATCCCGACTCACTCGCAATACCTATGATTTTATTTTCTTTCAGTGCTTTTGAAAATTCAATGGTAAGTTCTTCTTCATGTTTACCAATCTCATGCCACACTCTGCTATCAATATCAAATCCTGGATCTATTTTTTTGAAGGCTCTTCTGGCTGTTCTTAGATTTTCTACAAAGAACACTGAGCACAGGTTGATGTGGCTTACTATATAAGTTGGTAAGACATCCGTTGCGTCATCACTGATTCCTATTGGGATCAAAATCACTTTGGCCTTGCTCATGAATCTTGTTTTTTTATTTCATGCATGGTTATAGTTGCTGCGATCACTGCATATGCTGGAGCAAAAATCCATCCGATGAAAACTGCGCAATGCATTATGTAAAAAATCATTCCATTTCCAATAGCAAGTCCTCTGTGTTGATTGATGAATGTAGAACTATTGAAATTGCTGGAGTTGTATTTTTCAAAAGAATAGTTCAACATTGAAAATCCATAGAAATAGCATTCAACGATTCCTGCAAGCAGCGGAGTCACCCATCCAAATAAGGGCAACAATGAAATGAAAATGATAGCCAATACATAGACCGTTTGCCAAAGTGTATTTCGGACCGCTTTTTTTACTCCATCGGTTATCTGTTCGAGATAATGTTGGGGTGTAACAGGCATGGGTGTATTGTCTAGAATCGACATGATTCTTTGCGAAAGAAAAGAAAAAACTGGGGCGCCCAATATCAACCAAATGTATTTGAACAACGAAAAATACAGGAGCATGAGCAGAATCCATATGATGATCCCTCCAATGGTAAAAAGAAAGCCAATCCAACTCTGATCCAATGTATCTAACCATTTCTGGAGACCTGTTTCAACATTTAGCCATTCAATGACTGCATTGGCGGATTTTGAAAAGAAATACATGCTGATGCCAAAAAGTATTGCATAGATGATTCCAGGAATGACAATCCATTTCCAAAGCTTATGTTTTTTTATAAGCTCATGTGCCTTGAAATAGGCTTGAATCGAAATGATGAAATCTTTTAGCATATAAGTGATGAAGGGCAAAATACTGATTAATGATGAATTTGCATCTTGAATCTCAATCCCGATTTAATTAACTTTAGTAAAATCGCCAGGATGGTTTACATGAAAAAGATCATAGCATTGCTCACCAAGAAGAGTGATTTGGTTAAAATTTTATCAGGGTTGATCTTGTTTGTGTTGGTGCTGTTCTTGCATCCATTTCATCTTGCAGGGTTATCGCTAAAAGTATTGGCCATTGCGGCATTGATGATTTTTTGGTGGATTGCCGAGGCGTTGCCAATGCCAGTTGTTGCCTTGTTGCCATTGGTGCTTTTCCCATTAATGGGGATTTCAACCATTTCCGAAACGGCAGCTCCTTATTCAAACGAAGTTATTTTTCTATTCATGGGTGGTTTTTTAATTGGACTCGGCATTGAAAAATGGGGGTTGCACAAAAGAATTGCATTGAATATTGTAAGAATGACAGGAACCAGTGGAAATAAAATTCTGCTTGGTTTTATTCTTTCAACTGGCTTTATCAGCATGTGGCTGAGTAATACAGCTACTACCATGATGATGTTTCCCATTGCAGCATCTGTCATTTCAGTTGTGTTCGAAATGAATGAATCTGATAAGTCAAAAAGAAATTTTGCTCTTTCAATGATGCTTTCGATTGCCTATGCATCCAACTTTGGCGGCATTGCAACCATTATTGGAACACCTCCCAATGTTGCATATATAAGTTATATCAGTAAAAAATATCAATATGATATCTCATTTTTTGATTGGATGATGGTTGCTATGCCAGTTGCCATTCTCTTGCTATTTATATTGTACTTTTTATTGATACTAATATTTCCAAACCATCTTAAAAAAAATGAAGTCTTTGATGAGATGATAACGAAAGATTTGCAAGCATTGGGGCCTATGACCACACCAGAAAAACGAGTATTGATTATTTTTTCATTGACGGCTTTTTTGTGGATTACGCGAAGTTTGATCAACAAGCTTGAGCTGGTTAAATTGGATGATAATATGATTGCTGTACTGGGTGCAGTGTTGATGTTTGTCATCCCAACGGGTAATCCAAAAAAGCAACATGAACGATTATTGGTATGGAACGATACATCTAAAATGGCTTGGGGCATTCTTTTATTGTTTGGTGGAGGAATAACATTGGCTGCTGCTTTAGAAAAATCAGGTATCGTTCAAATGATTGGCAATGCATTATCGATGAATGCTGGCTCATCATTATGGTGGATGATTTTGATTGTAACCATTGTTTCTATATTTCTGAGTGAAGTCATGAGCAATGTGGCGCAGGTAATTGTATTCGCACCTGTTGTAACTATTTTAGCAGAGGTAAATGGGATCAATCCTTTTTTGATGGGCATTCCAATGACATTGGCTGCAAGTTGTGCTTCTATGTTGCCGATGGGAACACCTCCAAATGCGATTGTTTTTTCAAGTGGTTATATTAAGATTTCCGATATGATGAAAGCAGGCTTCATCATGAATTTGGTTTCAATATTGCTGATTGTGTTGGCAACTTATTATGTCGTGCCCATTTTTATACATCAATAGTTGAAGATATCAGGATTGTGTTTTCTCGCCAAACGCTAGATCTCCTGCATCTCCAAGTCCAGGTACGATATATCCCTTTGCAGTCAGTTCATCATCTATATCTCCACACCAAATTGTTACTTGGGGTTGATGTCTTCGCAAAAATTCTATTCCCTCTGTGCAGGCAATCACACAAGCAACATGTATTTCTGCGATGTTTCCTTCTTGTTTTAAAAAATCAATGGTTTTAACAAGTGATGCGCCTGTTGCCAGCATAGGATCACAAATAATCACAATTCTGTTTTCCAATGAAGGCGAAGACAGATATTCTAAACTAATTTCAAAGCTACCGTCGCGATGATGTTTCCTGTAAGCAGCAATGAAAGCATTGTCTGCTTTGTCAAAATAATTCAACATTCCTTGATGAAGAGGTAACCCTGCTCGTAAAATAGTAGCCAATACTGGCTGAGATGCTAGACCTTTTGAAGTTGATACCCCCAATGGAGTGGTGATACTTTTTTCAACCCAGGGCATTTTTTTGCTGATTTCATAGGCGATGACCTCCCCTATACGTTCTATATTTCTTCGGAAGCGTAACCTGTCATTTTGAACATGTACATCCCTCATCTCATTGATCCAATTGTTGACGAGTGAATGCTCTTGGCTGATATTAATTACCATAAATGTTTAATTTCGGAGCTGTTACAAATTTATACAATTAAGATGGTTTATAAGGTTATTGGATTGATGAGCGGAAGTTCCTTGGATGGCTTGGATATCGTTTTTGTTGAAATTGAAGAGAAAGGGGGTAAATGGGCATACCAAGTTTTGAATGCTGCATGTTTGCCATTTGAAGAGGATTTACAGCAACAGCTCCAGCTGGCGCCCACACTCAGTGCAAAAGATCTAGCGCTGTTGGATGCTAATTTTGGTAGATATATAGGGCAACAAGTCAATTCTTTTATATCCGCTCATCAACTTCAATACAAAGTTGGGTTGATCGTCTCACATGGTCATACTGTCTTTCATCATCCTCCTCATTTTACAACCCAGATTGGGAATGGTGCATGTATTGCAGCTGAAACTTCCTTGCCTGTTGTAAGTGATTTAAGAGTAATGGATGTTGCGATGGGTGGCCAGGGAGCACCCATTGTTCCTATGGGTGAATTATTGCTCTATCCGGGGTATACATATTTTCTGAACATTGGAGGAATTGCAAATATTTCATTCCGTGGAGAAAATACATATGATGCTTTTGATGTTTGTCCCGCTAACCGTGTCATGAATCTATTAGCCAACGACATAGGAAAATCTTTTGATGAAGGTGGAGAGTTGGCAAAAAAAGGAAATATAGTGGAGGGTTTATTGGATCAATTAAATGCCCAAGAATATTATTGGCAAACATTTCCAAAATCATTGGCCAATGAATTTGGGACAGAAGTATTATTGCCGCTGATCAAATCATTCAAATTAGATATAAGAGATGCTCTTTGCACTTATGTCGAGCATGTGGCAATGCAAATATCAGAAGCTATTCAGCAAATCAACAGAAAACGTGGATTCACACCTGCGATAGAGAAAATATTGGTTACGGGAGGGGGAGCAATGAATACTTTTTTAGTAGAACGCTTGAGTGTTTATCTTGAACCATTGAATATTCATATTGAAGTGCCCGATCGACAAACCGTAGCATACAAAGAAGCAATTGTAATGGCATTGTTGGGGGTGTTGCGATGGAGGGAAGAACCAACTGTTCTGCATACCGTTACTGGCGCCAGAGAGCAAAGTATTGGTGGTGCATTGTGGATGGGAAAGTAATCGCATAAAAAAACCGGATTATTTATCCGGTTTTTTTATGTTTTAATAGCCCCATTTTTTCATGATGGCTAAATCTTCTTTTACACAATCGAGTGGCAGCTTTCCTTGATAGGATTCTTGTTCAATGATAAAGTGTTTAGTTCCCCATTTCTTTCCAAGATCAATGATCTCTTTTACGGGAACAGTGCCCACACCCAATATGGTTGACTCATATTTTTCATGTCCACTGCTTGATAGAATTTCATCTTTTACGTGCATCGATTCGAATCTGCCAGGATATTTTTGCATGATATCCAACGCTTTTGCTCCACCATTGATCATGTTCCCAATATCCAACTGTTGCATAACCAATGTAGGATCTGTTTCCCCTAATATGATATCGTAGAGTGATTTACCTTCAAGTTGTTCGCTGAATTCAAAATCATGGTTATGATATCCAAACTTCATTCCATGCTTTTTGCAGAGTTCACCAGATTTATTGAATACTTCCATGAATGCTTTGAGTGCACTAGCATTTTTTCTGGTGTTTGGTTCCATTGATGGGCTGATGACAAACATTTGTCCTACTGTGGCAGCATCTTCCACAGTATATTTCCATGCATCTGTAAAATCTTTTTTGGCATCATCCCAATGCTTGGAGCTCATCACGGTATGACCACTTGGCATTTTTAATCCAAGATCATCCAGTACTTTTTTAAATTCTGATGCTGTCCAGCCATAAAACTTGCGATTGACATAATTCGCATGTTCTACATGTTTATAGCCCATATTTGCAAGTGCCTTCAGTGTGCCCAAAGGATCTTTGCTCATTTCGGTTCTGATAGAATAGAGTTGAACGCCGGTTAGTTGACCTTTTTTGGCATGCTCAGCAAACAATGAGTTTGATAATAAAGCTGTTCCTGCTGCTGCGAGGGCAGCGTTGCGGATAAAAATTCTTCTAGATTGATTCATATGGTGGGTTTTAATCGGATCAGTAATTTACGAAAAAAATCAATCAACCAAGTCGGCAAGTTATTTATAGAAATGGGGCAGTTCTGCTTTGCTTGTTTTTCTTGATTCCGCTTGGTATTCCCTCATAAACAATGTTACCGCCTTCATCTCCAGCCTCTGGCCCAAGCTCAATCAGCCAGTCGGCAGATTTGATAACATCTGTGTTGTGTTCAATCACCAGAATGGAATGACCTTGTTCGATCAATGCATTGAAGGACATGAGTAGCTTGTTGATATCGTGAAAATGTAATCCGGT
>CAYFLQ010000100.1:0-2761 GCA_964344065.1 uncultured Sphingobacterium sp.
GCAAATGTTTTATGCAAATTGAGATGGCATACATCAGCACCAATCAATCCAGGTGAAGTGAGTCCTACTTGTGCATTCATGTTCGCCCCATCCATATATACCTGACCTCCATGTTCGTGAACGATATCAGTAATTTCTTTCACGGTCTCCTCAAATATTCCATATGTGCTTGGGTAGGTGATCATCGTACCTGCTAATGTGTTGCTGTACTGCTCGGCCTTTGCTCTAAAATCAGCCACATCTATATATCCATTTTCCAATGCTTTCACCACAACCACTTTCATGCCGGCCATCACCGCAGATGCTGGGTTGGTGCCATGGGCTGAAATTGGAATGAGTATGACATTGCGATGATGATCACCTCTTGAAAGATGGTATTCTCTGATGGTGAGCAATCCTGCATATTCACCTTGAGCACCACTGTTTGGTTGAAGACTACATGCATCGAAACCAGTGATTTCGCATAAATAATCCGAGAGTTCCTGAATGATTTGTTGATATCCTTTTGTTTGGCTGAGGGGAGCGAACGGATGGATGCTCGACCAACATCCCCAACTGAGTGGCATCATTTCTGTTGCTGCATTGAGTTTCATCGTACAGCTGCCAAGTGAAATCATGGAAGTGTTCAATGACAAGTCTTTGTTTTCTAGATACTTGATATAACGCATCATCTTGCTTTCGCTGTGATAGTTATTGAAAACAGGATGTAACAGGTAAGACGATGTTCTTGTGAGATTGCTCGGAATATTGTTGAGCAATTCATCATCAGAAAAAGAGAATGCTGCTTGGCTGTTATCATCAAAACATTGCAAAATGCTCAATACATCTGATGGAGTAGATGTTTCATCAAATGAGATGCCAATCTTATTGGGAGCGATTTTTCTGAAATTGATATTTTTATTGCTTGATGCATGGATGATTTTTTCTGCATCTTGTGTAACCACAGTGATGGTATCAAAAAAATGTTCAGCATCCAAATTATATCCTTTTTCTTTGAGTGCATCTGCAGTCGACTTGGCCAACAGTGATATTCTTGTTGCAATGTTTTTTAATCCATTTGGACCATGATATACTGCATACATGGCCGCCATGTTTGCAAGCAATGCTTGTGCAGTACAAATATTTGAAGTTGCTTTTTCTCTTTTGATGTGCTGTTCTCTGGTTTGTAGTGCCATTCTCAAAGCCCTGTTTCCATGTGCATCAATGCTAATGCCAATGATCCTTCCAGGTATGTTGCGTTTGAATTCATCTTTGGTAGCAAAGAAGGCAGCATGCGGTCCGCCAAATCCAATTGGTACTCCAAATCTTTGTGCAGATCCACAAGCAACATCAGCACCTAATTCACCAGGAGGTGTGATCAATGTAAGTGCCAAGAGGTCTGTTGTCATTACTACAAATGCACCTGCTGCATGCACTTTATCAATAAATGATTTGTGATGAACCAAACCACCCACATTGTTGGGATATTGAACAAGGGCTCCAAAATAACTATTGTCGATGACAGCAGTTGTTGCATCACCAGTTACGATCTCAATTCCAATTGGCAAAGCTCTGGTAATAAGTACATCCAATGTTTGAGGAAAGCAATGTACATCCACAAAAAATTTCGGTCTTTCAATATGTTCCTGCTTGTTCAAGTAATTGAAAAACATGGTCATTGCTTCAGCAGCTGCAGTACCCTCATCCAGCAATGATGCATTTGCAATAGGCAGTCCAGTCAAATCACTTACCATGGTTTGGTAGTTGAGTAAACTCTCCAATCTGCCTTGTGCAATCTCTGCCTGATAGGGAGTGTATTGTGTGTACCAACCTGGGTTTTCAAAAATATTTCTCAATATCACACTGGGTGTATGGGTACCATAGTAACCCTGACCTATAAAATTTTTTGCAACGATGTTTTTCTGACCAACCTGTTGAATATGCTCCAGATATGCAGCTTCACTCATCGGTGCAGGCAGCTTCATGTCTTCCGGATTTTTTATATTGGATGGAACGGTCTTGTTTACGAGATCACTCAGTTGTTTTTCTCCAGTGACCTTCAACATTTCTTTTTCTTCCAATTGATTTGGACCGATATGTCTTGACTTGAACTCCTTTTCTTGCTGCTCTATAAGATTCATGGAATCGATGAATTTTAGGTTTGGGTCGATATTGAGCTGCAAATTTACTCATATCCTTTCACTGATTGAATGCTTTGTGCAGGCCGCAGCGTGAATGTGGATTAATTGGTGAAACAACAACTGATCCAACTTTTAAACTAATTTTGGTTTATGTCTGGAGACCTGCTTAAAAATTGGGAGAAACGCTCCCGGGAACGACAAAAAGATTATGAACGGTTTCTTAAAAAAGCTGATAAAAAGCTGATTTTAAAAAAGCAGCAGGACCTGCATGATGAGGCTACAAAAGCAGTAGACTGCCTCCAGTGTGCCAATTGCTGTAAAGGCTATTCTCCACGCTTTAAAACTCCAGATATCAAACGCATTAGCAAAGAACTTAGAATGAAAGAAGGTGATTTTATTGAGGAGTATTTGAAATTGGACGAAGAGGGTGATTATGTAGTAAAATCATCTCCTTGTCCATTCCTTGGTGCAGATAATTATTGCAGCATTTATGAGGTTCGCCCATCAGATTGTGCAAGATTTCCATATACTGATGAAGATGTATTTTTCAAACGTCCCAAGATCACGCTCAAAAACTCGACATTTTGTCCAATTGTATACCAGGTTTTAGAAAAGTTTTTGGAATTAAAATGATTGCTCTC
>CAYFLQ010000100.1:2771-5725 GCA_964344065.1 uncultured Sphingobacterium sp.
TTGCGCAATTCCTCCGATGTTTTTCGCGATCCATCATGACTCCAACTTGGAGGGCCAAACAAATAACCAATTTTATGTTTTAAGTTAATATCCTTTCGTAGTAAGTCTTTTACAATATTTTTCCATTCGTGCATGATCACATGTCCAGGATTTTGTGTTTCTAATGGATTAGTCAGACCATACTTGATGGGCTCATATTGTTTATCAGGTAATTCTTTCTGAAATGTGCCAAACATTTTGTCCCAAATGATCAAAAACATACCCATGTTTTTATCAAGATAAAGCACATTGGATGCATGATGCACTCTATGATGTGAGGGAGTAACAAAAATATATTCTAGCCACCCCAGTGTGCCAACGTGTTCGGTATGTACAAGTATTCCCCAAATTTGTGTGATGGAATACATAAGTAAAATATCCATTGGTTTGAAACCAAGATATGCAAGTGGGATAAAATAGATAAACCTGTACAGGGGTTGAAATACAGACGAACGAAAACCAACAGTCAAATTCATTTTATCCGATGAATGATGTGTTACATGCACAGCCCAGAACAAACGTATTTGATGATCAAAGCGGTGCAACCAATAAAATAAAAAATCTTCAGCAATCAATAGCGTTAACCAATAAATCCAAGTAGTTGAAATTTCTGTGACACGGCTGTTCCAACATAAAATGAGAACTATTAAGTAGACAGATCTGAATAACAGATCAATGCCACCGTTTAAGACCATTAATATAAAATTATTAATTACATCTTTCACTGTGTAATTATCCCTGTTTTTGTAGTTGCTTAAGAGGATCTCTGAAAGTATAATCAATACATAAAAAGGGGTAGTCCAAATGATCAGCCATTCTTGACGTATATCATCCATAGCGCAAAGATACTAAACAGTAATTTTAATAATTAATCTTGCGGATCTCTGGAATTTTGTACCAGGTGGTCACCACCACAGCAATGGTCATCATCCCTCCAAAAACAACGGATGGTATTACGCCCATCAATCTCGATGCGAAACCGCTTTCAAATGCTCCTAGTTCATTTGATGAAATAATGAAAATGCTGTTCAATGCAGAAACCCTCCCTTTCATTTCCTCAGGAGTTTTTAGCTGCAGTACAGTTGATCGTACGATTATACTGATGCCATCCAGCAACCCTGATAGCAAGAGAGCAACAAACGATATCCAAAACCAACTAGAAAGTCCAAATATGATGATGCAAAGTCCAAATCCAGCCACACACCACAGCATCCATTTGCCCTGGTTTGATTTCATTCCAATGAAATTTACCACCAACATAACAACAATAGCACCAATGCCTGGTGCTGCTCTCAATATGCCTAAACCTTCTGCTCCAGTTTTCAAAATTACATCAGAGAAATAAGGTAACAGAGCTGTAGCACCACCGAAGAATACTGCAAAAAGATCCAATGTGATGACCCCTAAAATTTCTTTGGTGTTCCAAACAAACTTGAATCCTTCACGAATACTTTTCAACATGGGTTCGCCCTTGAACTGAACTGCGGATGGTTTCGGACTGATGAAGAATAATATCAACACAGCAATACTCATCATCACAATCATCAATGTGAAAGTGAAGGTGATCCCTTTTGATCCATAGAGCAGCCCACCAATGGCTGGTCCACCTACACCCGCAATCTGCCAAGAACTGCTGTGCCAGCTGATGGCATTGGGAATTTTTTCCTTTGGCACCAGCATACTCACCAAGGCAAATGAGGTGGGTCCGCTGAATGCCCTTGCTATACCAGTGCAAAATGCAATGATATATATCGTAATCAATATTGCTTTTTGTGTGAAAATCGTTGATGCCTGTTGGCTGGTGATATAGGTAAAAAGGATGGTTAGCAATAAATTAGCAGTGATACTCAGGTGGAGTAATTTTTTTTTGTCGCTTTTGTCAATGATATAGCCGGAGTAAATGGCCATGATGACGGCAGGTACAAACTCAACAAGTCCAATGAGCCCAATGCTGAAGGGATCATGTGTAATTTCAAAAACTTTCCAGCTGATCAAGGTGGCCTGCATGGTAAGTACCATGATGAAAAAGAAACGTGCAATGATATATGTCCTGAATTCAGCGTGAAGCAGCGCAGCAAAACTTTTGTGTCGGAGGAAACCAAACATGCGCACAAAGATCGTGCTTTGTATGGATTGTAAATCAGGGCAGGGTGATCAAATGTTGACCATGGTCATATTCTTTGTCAAGCGCATCAATAATGGTTTCAAGGTGCTTGTCATTTCCCAAGAAGTCTGCTTGAGAGGCATCTACATACAACGTTCTGAAATTGTGTTGTTTGATATAATGGGTATAGGTTTCCTGTAGATTGAATAAATAATCATTTTGAATGTTCTGTTCGTAAGAACGGTTTCTTCTTTTGATATTTTCTTGCAGTTTTTGAACAGGGGAATGGAGGTAAATAAGTAAATCAGGCTGATGTATTTGTTGATGGATGATTTCAAACAATCTTTGATACAGTCTGAATTCATCATCCGGAAGGTTTACTTTGGCAAACAGCAGACATTTGGTAAACAGATAGTCTGAAATGGTGGTTGATTGAAAAAGATCTTGTTGGCTGACCAGGTCTTTTTGTTGTTTAAACCGTTCTGCCATAAAAAACAATTCTACGGGAAAAGCATACTGGGAGGGGTTTTCATAGAATTTTGAGAGAAAGGGATTGTCGGCAAACTCTTCCAGAATGAGTCTGGCATTAAAATGTTTGGCTAATAAATGCGCCAGGGTTGTTTTCCCTGCACCAATGTTTCCTTCAATCGCAATGAACTTGTATTTCATCATGTCAAACTTATCAACAGTTTTAAAGATGTTCAATCTTTATTATGCACATTGATAGAAAATTTATTCACTTCAAGTGCATCCTTACATGCTGAAAGCAATTGATGAATGGATGTATTGTGATACGGATCTAAGTGATCGG
>CAYFLQ010000101.1:0-5716 GCA_964344065.1 uncultured Sphingobacterium sp.
GCAAAGGTAGGAGCTTTTTTCTAAAAAGCAAAGCCAGGATTTAAAAATTTATAGGGCAAAATCAAGCCTTTGCCTTGAGCATCCAACCAAAGGAATCTGCTGCAGATCCATCCTTGATGGCTGCCATGGACTGCTTGAGCTGATCAGCAATAGGCATTTTCGCCGCATCCAATTGAATACGAGTGTCTTTGTACTGCAAACCAGCAATTTTTGATACTGTAACCGCAGTTCCAGCACCAAATGCTTCGGTCAGGGTCCCTTTGTTGAATCCGTCAACCAGTTCATCTATAGTAATCTCCCTTTCGTCTACTGTATGACCTAAAGAGCGAGCCAGATCAATAATGCTCTTGCGCGTTATACCATCCAAGATGGTGCCTGCGTCCAAAGATGGAGTAATGACCTTACCGTCTAATACAAAAAACACATTCATGGCCCCGCACTCTTGCACATACTTGTGCTCAAAAGCATCCATCCATAAAATCTGATCAAACCCTTTTTCCTTGGCAATTTTTGCAGGATACAATGAAGCCGCATAATTACCTGCTGTTTTTGCATATCCAACACCACCAGGCACTGCCCGAACATATTGCTCTTCTACATAAATATTGAGCGGGTTGGAGAAATAAGGACCAACAGGACTCAATATGATCATGAAATAATATTTGGATGATGGCGCAACTCCAATCACTTCATCTGTTGCAAACATGAAAGGACGAATATATAATGCATGATCATCTGCAGCAGGAATCCATTGATCTTCTAATTGTAACAATTGTTTCATCCCTTCAATAAAATGAAATTCAGGTACATCGGGCATTGCCATGCGATGTGCAGATTTATTGAAACGTTTTAAATTTTCATGCGGACGGAAAATAGCAGCACTTCCATCTTTCATCCTGAATGCTTTGATGCCTTCAAAAATAGATTGACCATAATGCAAGGTTGCCAATGAAGGATCAAAACTCAAGGGCGCATATGGAACAATCTCTGCATCACCCCAAGATCCATTTTTATATTCAGCAATCAACATGTGATCAGTAAAAAGTTTACCAAAAGGAAGATTGTTGAAATCAGTGGCTGACAATTTTGATGTTGCCGCTTTTGTTACCTTTATTACTCCTTGCTGCATAAAAAATATTTATGCAAAGAAACAAAATCAACCGCCAACTGCAAAGGAAACTGAATGTATGAGTCAGATAGAAAAAGTTAAAATACCCGCATCTGTACTTTCCGGGCTCTATAAAGATGTGCTGATCAGTGAACCAGGACAAGCCCAGGACGCAGAAAAAAAATTAATGCGTGCCGTGATAGTTATTGCTGGAGATAAAAATACTATTGCAGCAGACGAGCTGCTCACGGGCATTTTAACTGCATGCAAACTAAATCATTCCAACGCTGTTACACTGCATGCTAATGCCTCGATAAAAGAAACAGTTACATCGATCAAAGAAAAATACAAGACCAACAACATCCTTTTGTTTGGAATCGAGCCGATTGAATTTGGACTTCCCATCACATTTCCCCATTTCCAGATTCAAGAATCAGATGGTATACAATATGTATCATCACCTGCATTGGAAACAATGCTCGAAGACAAATCACTGAAAGTAAAATTGTGGAACAGCCTCAAACAAATTTTTCTTTGATGAAACAATTGATTTTTGCATCCAACAATAAACACAAGGCAGAAGAAATCAAGGCTTTGCTGAACAATTGTTTTGAAATCATTACACTGAAGGAAGCCGGCATTGAAATAGATATTCCAGAACCACATGCAACGCTGGAAGAAAATGCACGTGAAAAATCAACCGTTATATACGCCCTCACAGGGAAAGATTGCTTTTCAGAAGACAGTGGATTAGAAGTTGCTTCTCTTCATGGTGAGCCTGGAGTAAAATCCGCTCGTTATGCTGGCGATCCATCGAACGCTGAAAAAAACAATCAGCTGCTGCTTAAAAAAATGGAAGGGATGGAAGATAGAAGCGCTCAATTCAAAACGGTCATTTCATTGATGTTGAATGGAAAGGAATTTCAATTTTCAGGTGTATGTAAAGGAACCATAGCCCATCAACCCAAGGGTGAACAAGGCTTTGGCTACGATCCCCTTTTCATTCCAGCTGGATATGATTCAACGTTTGCTGAATTGGGATTGTCTGTAAAATCTGAAATCAGTCACCGTAAAAAAGCAATTGCGAATATGAATTCCTATCTGCAATCACTCAAGCATTGATGCCATGAGAAAAAATAACATTGAAATTTCTACTGCGCCTTGCTACACCACCTCACTGGTCATTCAAATTGCTGACATCAATTATGGTGGACATGTCGGAAACGAACGATACTTGTTATTTGCACAAGAAACCAGATTGAGATTCTTGGCTGAAATCGGATGCTCTGAAATGAAATTTGGTGAATATGGACTTGTACTTGCAGAGGCCTCAGTAGAATATTTACACGAACTGTTTTACGGCGATCACATCACCATCTCACTTTCTATAGGAGATATTGGAAGAGCAAGTTTTGAATGCATGTATGTAGTGGAAGTTAAAAGATCAGATAAAAAAATGATGGCAGCAAAACTGTCTACAAAGATGGTTTGCTTTGATTACACCGAACGAAAAATAAAATCCATCCCAGATCATCTAAAAAAAACACTTCAACAATGTGCTAACGGAGAATTAAAATTAAGCGTTCCAAATCTCCCATGATGCATCAGCCTGGATGCGCAACATGTCTTTACCATTTTCAATCACCGCACCCCTTTCCTCTCCTCTTTGAAGGAACAATGTTTTATCCGGATTGTAAACCAGATCGAACAGATAATGGGATGGTGTCAGATATTGGTATGGAATAGGGGGAGCTTCGTCTGTCTTTGGATACATACCAAGTGGAGTGGTATTGATAATCAATGTATGAGATTCCATCACTGCTTGATCAAGATCAGCATATGAAAGCATACCTGCAGCAGGAGCTCTGCTTACCTGCACAAATGAAATCTTTCTTTGCTTAAGGGCATATTGCACCGCTTTTGCTGCACCTCCTGTTCCCAACACCAATGCATGTGTATGTGTATGCGTTAATTTAATATCAAGTGAAGTGCCAAATCCAATTACATCGGTATTGAATCCCATTTTTTTTCCTTGAACGATCTTGATGCAATTGCAAGCTCCTGTTTGCTTGACTATTTCATCAGCTACGTCTAAGTAGGGAATTACTTTTTCCTTGTAAGGTATGGTAACATTCAATCCAACCAAGGTTGGTTGTTGTGAGAATACTTTTTCAATCAACTCAATATGTTCGATAGAAAAATTTTCATAGCAATGATCTTGAAGTCCATCTGATGCGAACTTCTCCGTAAAATATTTTTTTGAAAAAGAATGCGTGAGAGGAAACCCGATTAAACCAAAGGTTTTCATCAATCGTCCTTACTTGTTCAAAAATAAATTGAAAGTATCTCCACGCAAACCAACACGCATGGCTTCCAATGCAATGATTTCAGTTGGGGCAATGTTTCCGAGATTTACATTAGCTCCCAGCAATTCTATGAAATACAATTGCTGCGCTTTCTGAGGTGCCTCCCATAAAATTCTCTCTCCAGGAATCTTGGTTAAAATTTCTTGTACAAGTCCTTCGCGTACTTCGCCACTTCCTCTGTAGATACCTACGTTTCCTGCTTCGCGTGCTTCTGCAATCACCCAAGTAGCACCTGCACTCAATTCAGCGCTCATCAATTCAATCCATTTATATGGAGGAATGATATGTGCCGCATCCTTGCTTCCAACTTCACTCAACACGGTACCAATGGCACTGAGCTTTTCAATGTATCCACATTTTTCAGCATGAGGGATGGTGATGGAACCATCACTCACTTCCATGTATTTGATTCCATATTCTTTACAGAGAGATATATAATCATTGAATTGATTGCGAATTAAAAAAGCTTCCATCAGGGTTCCTCCAAAATACACGGGGATCCCATGGGATTGATAGAGATCGATTTTTTCTCTAAGCTTTGGCGTAACATATGCTGTACCGAATCCAAGCTTGATTACATCAACGTGGGGAATTGCATTCTCAACAAATTGTTTTGCTTCTTCCAAAGACAATCCTTTGTCCATCACCATGGTAATGCCTTCCTTTCTTGGTTTGGCATACCTTTCTGGCATTTGTGATAAATTAAAATTCATGGGATTTTGATATGCTGCAAAGTTACAAAACTGCAGATGATTTGCCATATCAAATTGCGGACCAGTTAGAGCTTTCTTCTGCGTTTGTATTTGAGCAATAGCTCCACTACTTGAGGGAATTTCACTGCAGAAGGGAAAAGCTTCAAAAATTGTTTCAGTTGTTTGGGTTTTTTTTCGATGGATGCTTCCAACACTGCAGTACCTTTTTTTATATGGCCCTGTGAAAGCAACACAGCACTCTCGTAAAAATCAAAAATTGATTTATCCCCTGCTTTTCCTCGAGCCAATTCGATTTGTTTTTCTGCTTCCAGAAATTGGTGATTGTCAAACAATGTTCTTATCAGCGCTTCCCATCCCTTTATATTACGAGGCTTTGATTCCACCACCGTCAAAAAATAATGTATGGCATCTTTGAAATTTCCTTGCTTCAAATGACATTCACCCATCAAAAAATTAAAATCAGGGTCTTGCCGTTTGATCTTCAATGCCATCTCCAAGTACTTAATGGCTTGCTGCAACTTAGACTCCTTTATGTATGTGTTGGCAATTTTTTCGTACAGCTTCGGTTCATCAGGATTGAGGTGTGATGCCTTTCTGAAGTAAAATCTGGCTTGAGCATAGTTCTTAATTTTCTCATAGCAATACCCAATGGCTTGGTAAATGAGATCTTCTGGACGCGCGAGTTCAATTACTTTTTCTAAACTCTCTATGGCCTCTTTGTAGCGATGCAACCGCATCAGAGCATCCGCCATGTTTCGATAGGCATAGTCAAATTTTTCATTGATCGCAATGGCATATTGATAGGCATCGATTGCTTTTTCAAAGAGACGCAATCCCTGGTAGGCAGCTGCCAAGTTAAACCAGGCCAAATCATTGTATGGATGCTCCTCAATAATCTTCTTGTGCAATGTGATGCTTTCTTCATTTCTGCCTGTGAAATCAGTCCAGAAACAAATCTTGTACAATGCTTCTTCATTGGTAGGCTCATACTCCAGGATCAATTTCAGGCAATCGAAGATTTTTTCAAATACTTCATAATCATCATACACATCTGCCAACTCGAACAGTAAGTCAATTCGATCTTCTCCTTCAAAACGCTGAATGGCTGCTTCCAATAATTCAACAGCCCTCTCCTGTAAATCCAATGCTAAATAGGCATCTGTTCGGAGGATGCAAATATCTATATCGTTGCTGTCTAATATTTCTGCTTTGTCTAAAAGTGCCAATGCCTTCTTATACTGCCTGGATGCAATCAGCAGATCAGCCTTTTTGATTAACAGTGAGGCAGAGAATGGAAATTGAGAGATACCATGATCGGCTGCTTCCATGGCTTTTTGAAGGGCATCCTGATCATCAAAGTGATCAATGATCCGTTCAAAAGACTCCTCACTCAAAAATCCACCCCCTTTGCCCGATTTCAACTTTTCGTAGAGATCGAGCAATTCACGGATGTCTTCCTGTTCTGGCAAATGGGATCCGCCGGTCATGTGTGGCATTTACCTAATGTACTGAAAATGATTGGATTCCAA
>CAYFLQ010000102.1:0-5713 GCA_964344065.1 uncultured Sphingobacterium sp.
ATTGGCATATAGTTTGATCAATTCTCTGAAATCAACCCTATCTTCTGCTGTATAATAGAAAGTTGCTTTTCTTCCATCAGCTTGAATCTCCACTTCACAGATTTTCATCACAAGATTCAATTGTTTGGCCATGGCCCTGGATCTTGCAAGTACCTCTCGTTCTTTGGATTTGCTTTCTTGCCACTTTTGTATGTCGACTTCCGTTGATCTGCGCAATATTTTTTTAATGTCGGCACTGTCTTCTGCTATTCTTTTTTTCTTGAGTTGCAGTCTGACCAGTTCACCACTGAGGTTAACCATTCCAACATCAAAACCGCTGACACCTTCTACACTAACCATTTCTCCTTTGTTGAAATGGTGGAGGGTGGTGTTTTTAAAATATTCTTTTCTGCTTCCGTTGTTGAAACTGATTTCAACTATTCTGCATGAAACCGATGGGTCTGAAAATGGGAGATTGGCCAGCCAATCATGTACATTGAGCCGGTTGCAACCACCGCTGCTGCATCCCCCGTTGCTTTTGCAACCACTGGGTTTACCATCTTTCGTTCCGCATGAGCTGCATCCCATAATTGAATTTTTAACAGGAACCGAGTTCCAGTCTTGGATGAGCGATAAAATGAGGGTTTGAGGAAGTCAGTTATAATGTATCACGATGCTCGCTGCACTATATATATAATGTATAAATAAGCTTCTTATGGCAAACCTTCCCGCACAATCTGTCATCACTAGTTTACCAAAATTACCATTTTATCTTTAATAATATGGTAAAATTTGATGCTCAGGGCCATGAACAGCATCTTTGGATTGGCATTGCGCTCTATATAATAGATGGATTTATCCAGTTCCTCCACCATTGCCTGTATTTGTGATGTTGAAGCCAACCTGGTGAGTCTTTGTGCAAAATCAATTTCATCAGGGGCAACATCGTTGGGAAGTTCGTTGTTTGAAATATACACTGAAATGGAGAGCAGATGTATGAAGTAGGCAATGAATTGTTTTTGTTTTTCTCTCCCGAGTTTGCTGATTTCATCTACCCATTTTACTTGGGAAGCCGGTCCATTTTTTAAGATGGCGTTTAACCAGTCTCTTAATAAGTCCTGCCAATTTTCATCTCCATGATGCAACAGATGCATAGCCTCCCTAAGATTCCCCTGTGCCAAGGGCGCGATGGCCGCTGCTTTGTCCAAAGGCACTTGTTGTTTTTCAATCAGCCAATGTTGAATTTCATTCGAACCAACATGATTGATTTTCACCAATTGTGTTCTCGATAAAATCGTTGGAAGAATTTTAGATTCATCTTCTGCAACCAAGATGAACAATGTTTTTTCAGGGGGCTCTTCTATGAGTTTTAATAATTTATTTCCAGATACACCAAGGTATTCAGGCATCCATTGAATCAATATTTTATATCCGCTTTCAAAGCTTTTAAGATTAAGTTTACGGATGATGTCTTCGCATTCGTGTGCTGTAATATTTCCTTGTTTGTTGTCTGCTTCCAAACATTGTAACCAATCAAATACGTTTCCATAAGGGGATGAAATGTTGAACTGTCTCCATTCTTCAATAAAATCATTGCAAACAGGTTTATCCAATCCTGCTCTGGTGATGGTAGGAAATGAATAGTGTATATCCGGGTGCATCAGGGCAGCTGCTTTTTTGCAAGACGGGCATTTTCCGCATGCATCCTGTTGCTTCTGTTCACAGGTAATATATTGTGCAAGTGCAGTAGCAAGTTGCAAAGCACCACTTCCTTCCTTCCCTAAAAACAACAAGGCATGGCTCAAACGGTTTTGCTCAACCATTTGAATCAATTTTTCTTTCACAAACACTTGTCCGGGTATCTCAGAAAATAACATGCTGTAAAGGTAATTGAACAATTACGATAGAACCGTGTTAAATTAGTATATAAAATGCATGTTATGAGAATATTGTTCATCACTTTAATTTCCCTTTTTATGGGTGCTGGTTCTATACATAAATTCAAGGTCCCTTCTATTGATGGAGGTACCATTGATTTTTCAAAGTTCAAGGGTAAAAAAATATTGGTTGTCAATACCGCTTCAAAATGTGGCTACACACCTCAATATGCAGATCTTGAAAAACTCTATGAGCAATACAAGAGCAAGTTGGTGATTGTAGGGTTTCCTGCCAATAATTTTGGAGCACAAGAGCCAGGAAGCAATGCAGAGATCAATGCATTTTGTCAGAAAAATTATGGTGTCACCTTTACCATGGCTGAAAAAGTTTCAGTGAAAGGAGAGGATATGCATCCTTTGTTTAAATGGCTGACGTCCAAAACTGAAAACGGAGTGATGGATGCAGAGATCAAATGGAATTTTACCAAGTTCTTACTAGATGAAAAAGGACAATTGATCAATGTATATCCAAGCAAAGTAAATCCTTTGGATGAGCAGATTACACAATATTTGAAATAAGGATCTGATTAGATAGTATAGGCAAGGCTGCAAATGGAAACACTTGCAGCCTTGTTTTTTAAAAGCAAGTTTGCACAGGCTTCAGTAGATGCACCAGTAGTAATTACATCATCGATCAATAAAATGTGTTTCTCCTGAATCCTTGATGGGTCGCTGATTTCAAAGACATCTGATACATTCTCCCAGCGTTCTATTCTTGATTTCTTTGTTTGTGTACTGGTATGAATATTTCTGATAAGTACATCATGAAGATATTGTATGCCTGTTACTGCATGTATGCCCTCGCACAGCACAGTTGCCTGATTATACCCTCTTGTATATTCTTTCTTTGGATGCAAGGGCATAGGCAACATGAAATCAATGCAGTTGTTTGCAAAAAAATTTTCTAATCTCTTCCCCATGATTTTTCCCATGTAGGTACCAAGTGCTGGATTGTTTTTGTACTTGATGTGGTGAATGATTCTTTGAAGTGGATTTTCTGGTATGTAATAAAATATACTGTAGGCATGTGCTACAGTTGTTCTGCCCCAAAAAAGTTTTTCAACCGGGTTCCTATCTATTGTTTCAAATAATGTAAAAGGAAGTGCATGCAAGCACTTGGAGCATATCAATTGTTCATCATCGATCAAATCAGATGAACATCCTGCGCAGAGATGCGGAAAAAAAAGATGCAGAAATGCATCTTTACAGGAGTTGGCAAATGCCCATTTCATTTATTTGAAAATGGTTCTGTATACTTCTTCTATCAATGCAACAGGTTGCACTTTGATGCCTTTGTGTTTTTCGGCAGACCTGTTGTATTTGCTGATCACAATTTGGTCAAATCCCAGTTTTTCAGCTTCTGAAATCCTTTGATCTACGCGGTTTACAGCCCGGATTTCCCCGCTGAGTCCCACTTCTCCGGCAAAGCATATTTTTTGTGAGAGGGGGATGTCTTCATAGGAACTTAGCAAGGCAAATACCATGGCAAGATCAATGGCAGGGTCTTCAATTTTTAATCCACCTGCTATGTTTACAAAAACATCTTTGGTGCCAAAATGAAATCCACCTCTTTTTTCTAACACTGCTAATAACAATTGCAATCTTCTTAAATCAAATCCACTTGCAGTTCGTTGAGGTGTTCCATATACAGATGGAGTAACCAATGCTTGCACTTCAATCAATAGTGGTCGGAGTCCTTCCATAGTAGCACCAATCGCAATACCACTTAACTGTTCTTCTTTTTGATTGATTAAAATATCAGAAGGATTGGCAACAGGTTTCATTCCAGTTCCAGTCATTTCATAAATACCTAATTCTGCAGTTGATCCAAATCGATTTTTAGTGGTTCGTAAAATTCTATAAGCATAATGTTGATCACCTTCAAATTGCAGAACAGTATCCACCATGTGTTCTAATAATTTCGGACCAGCAATGCTTCCATCTTTTGTGATGTGTCCGATTAAAAAAACAGGTGTTTGTGTTTCTTTGGCAAAGCGTTGAAATTCTGCAGTGCATTCTCTGATTTGTGAAATAGTACCTGGTGATGAATCAATGTAAGGTGATTGCAATGTTTGAATAGAATCAATGATGACCAATTGTGGTTTAATTTTTTTAATCTCTTGAAACACTGTCTGGGTCGATGTTTCCGTGAGCAGAAAAAAATCATCGTGTGCAATATTGATTCTGTTTGCACGCATTTTTATTTGTTGTTCACTTTCTTCTCCGCTGATATATAATACACGAAGTTCATGCATCATCAATGCATCTTGAAGAAACAACGTTGATTTGCCAATGCCTGGTTCACCAGCAACCAATACCAAACTTCCAGGAACAATTCCTCCACCCAAAACGCGGTTGAGTTCATGATCTTTTGTTACAATGCGTTGTTGTTGTTCACTAATGATTTCATTGAGTATGATTGATTTAGATTGACCAGCAGGAATTGACTTCCAATTTTCTTTCGTTGATTTTTCTTTGTGTATGATTTCTTCAGTGAACGTATTCCATTCATTGCAAGCAGGACATTTTCCAACCCACTTTGCAGATTCATATCCGCAATTCTTACAGAAATATGCTTTTTTGATTTTGCTCATGAAGTGAAGTTAACGCGCAGTATTTTTTTTAATGCAGTAAAATACTTTCAAAGAGTGCTTTTTTAACTGACAACTGTTAACTGTTAACCGTTAACGGTTAAAAAAACCAAAGGGCCAGCTGAAGCCGACCCTTTAGTACTTACTAACCCATTAAATTCTTCCACTAAATTACAAATTGCGGCCACAGTACAAAATAATTTTTCGGCCTTGTTGAAAACTTTTTTAACTGATTTTGCTAAAAACCTTTTCTCAATTGTTCATTTTTTGCTTTTTAAATATTTGTAAATCAACTCATTATAAAATTACCTGACCAAACATAGTTTTTTAGGATTTCCAACAGGGGGCTTAGTTTCGGGCCAATGTATTACGAAAATTTATATATGTAATCGAAATGAATCATATGACAAATATGTTTCAATATAATCGTGTTTATGAAGCTAACTGTCAATGAATTAATCACTTAAACAACATAAAATTTGACCTATATCTAGCTAAAATGTGAATTAAGTGTTATATTCGCCATCGGACAAATCAGAAAAATAATCAAAAATTAATTGCATGAGAAAAAAACTCCTACTTGGTTTTTGTGCAATGGCATTCCTAGCAATGTCATCTTTTGCACAAACTGTTGTGAAAGGAAAAGTTTCAGGTGCAGACGGAGCTCCAGTTGCTGGTGCTTCTGTTAAAGTGGTTGGAAGTGCTTCGGGTACATCCACTGCAGCAGATGGAACTTTCTCACTTTCCCTAAGCGATCTCAACAAAACGTTGGAGATTACTTCAGTTGGATTCGAAAAATTGACAGTTCGCGCTGGATCCAATCTTTCGAATTTACAACTCACTGCTTCTTCTTCAGGTTTGCAAGAAGTGGTGGTAACATCTCTCGGTATTAGAAAAGAAAAGAAGCAGCTGGTGTACGCAGTATCAGAAGTGAAAGCTGAGCAGCTTCAACAAAAAGCTGAACCAGATGTACTTCGCGCCCTTTCAGGAAAAGTTCCTGGTGTGGACATCACTGGTGGTGGTGGTGCACCCGGACAATCAACTAAAATCAACCTCAGAGGTAACACTTCATTCTCTGCAGTGAACCAGCCTTTGATTGTGGTGGATGGTATTCCTTTCGACAACAGTGTAAACAACTCTGTTGGTTTCGATCAGGCAACTACTTTCTCAAACCGTTTGTACGACATCGATCCTAATAACATCGAG
>CAYFLQ010000103.1:0-5703 GCA_964344065.1 uncultured Sphingobacterium sp.
ATTGCCAATGTCTAAAACATTTTTATAACCGTTTTTTTCTTTGATATTCTTTGAGGAGACTCCAAATATTCAACTTAATTTTGGGTTTCATGTTGACCCGCCTATATATAAAAAACTATGCTATCATCGCTGAGCTTGAAGTGAAGTTTCAGCAAGGCTTGGTGATCATAACTGGTGAAACCGGAGCGGGTAAGAGTATTTTGATGGGTGCCTTAGGACTTGCACTAGGTGAGCGTGCTGATGCAAGTCAAACAAAAAACAAAGATCAAAAAACCATCATTGAAGCAGAGTTCAACGTAACATCCAATGATGAACTGAAGCATTTTTTTGAGTTGCATGAACTTGACTGGGATGAGCAAATTGTTGTAAGAAGGGAGATTCAAACCAATGGAAAATCACGAGCATTCATCAATGATACACCCTCTGGGCTTGCTCAAGTTCAAGAATTAACCTCTTTGTTGGTTGATTTGCACCAACAATTTGATACGTTGGAATTGAGCAATAAACAATTTCAACAATTGATACTGGATGCTCGCTCAGGATGTTTGGATGAGCTCAAACAATATAAAATTGTTTACAACCATTACAAAGAGACTGAGCGAAAAATCACATCTGTACAGGAGTCTATTCAAAAAGCTACCCAAGAAAAAGAATACAAGGAATTTATTTTACATGAACTTGAAGAACTGGCTTGGCGGCTTGATGAAGGGAAAATCATTGAAGAGGAATTGAATATGCTCTCCAATGCCGAGCAAATCAAACAGTCAGTGGGATCTGCTGCTTATATGTTGACAGAAGGTGAAACACCTTTGGTCGCAGCATTAAAATCAATCATTTCAATGCTCCAGCCATTGGCAAGGTTTCATGCCAGTATAGAACAATTGATTGAAAGACTGGCTTCCTCACAAGTTGAACTGAAAGATATTGGAGGAGAACTCTCTGATATGTCAGCCAAGGTGTCGACTGACGAGAAGCGATTAGATGAACTGAATACAAGACAATCAACTGCTCAAAAACTGGTCAAGAAGCATGGACTGCAAGATGATAATGGATTGATAACATTGCAACAAACCCTGCAAAAGGAATTAGCATCATTTGAAGAGGACCAATCTGTATTAGAAAAACTTCAACTGGATCTAAAAAAATATGAGCAGGATGCAAAAGTGCTTGCCTTAAAGATGCATGAGAAAAGGGTTAAACAGTCCCCTTTGCTTCAAAAGGCAACGATCGAGCTGCTGTCTAGGGTTGGCATGCCCAATGCTGCCATTAGAATAGATGTAAAAGAGACTGCCTTATCGCCAGCTGGTATAGACAGCATTGAGTTCATGTTTGATGCGAATAAAAGCGGAAAATTTGAGCCCTTGCATAAAGTTGCAAGTGGTGGAGAATTAAGCAGATTGATGTTGGTATTAAAATCTCTAGTTGCCAAATCTCTTGAAATGCCTACATTGATTTTCGATGAAATCGACAGTGGAATCAGTGGAGAAGCAGCTAAGCAAGTTGGCATTTTATTAAATGAATTGTCGGAAGGCCATCAACTCATTAGCATAACACATCAGCCACAAATTGCTGCAAAAGCTGATCAACATCTATTTGTATTTAAAAATGAATTGCAAGGAGAAGTTACAACGGGTATTCGGGAATTGAAGATGAGTGAACGAGTGCATGCAATTGCACAGATGCTTTCAGGTGAAAACCCAAGTGAACATGCTTTGGCCAATGCAAAAGAGATGATCAAAGCCTGATCATTCAAACTTATTATCTTTGCCGTAAATAGTACACCCATGTCGAACCAATTGTTGAAAGGTAAAAAAGGAATCATTTTTGGTGCTTTAGACGAGAAATCAATTGCATGGAAAACAGCATTAGCCTGTCATGCTCAAGGCGCTCAACTGGTGCTCACCAATGCTCCAGTGGCTTTGAGAATGGGTGAAATCAATAAATTGGCGGAGGCGGTAAATGCACCTGTGATTGGAGCAGATGTTGTAAACATGGACGATCTTAAAAATCTTTTTACAGAGTCTATGAAACATTTTGGGGGTGGTGTTGATTTCATTCTTCACTCTATTGGCATGAGCCTCAATGTAAGAAAGGGCAAGCACTATACAGAGATTGATTATGGTTTCAATCAAAAGACACTTGATATTTCTGCAATGTCATTGCATCGTGTGCTCAGGACTGCCTATGAAATGGATGCATTAAATGAATGGGGCAGTGTTGTAGCTTTGACATATATCGCAGCTCAACGTGTATTTCCTGATTACAACGAAATGGCAGATGCAAAAGCATTGTTGGAAAGCATTACAAGAAGTTTTGGTTATCATTACGGAGTAAAGAAAAAAGTTCGCATCAATACTATTTCACAATCACCCACAAGAACAACAGCTGGTAGTGGAGTAAAAGGATTTGATGGGTTTATTTCATATGCAGAAAAAATGAGTCCGTTGGGCAATGCCTCAGCAGAGGATTGTGCTAATTACTGTGTGACCATGTTTTCAGACATGACTAAAATGGTCACCATGCAGAATTTGTTTCATGATGGAGGGTTCTCGTATACAGGTGTAACCAATGCTGTCATCGAACAAATGGAAAAATAAATTTTAATCATGCAGTGGATTGATTATTTAGGTTTGGTGGGTGTAGTATCCGGATCTCTGACATTTGTACCTCAGGTCTATAAAGCCTGGAAGTCTAAGTCAGTTGGCGATCTTTCTATTTGGATGATTTTTATTCTCATCACAAATGTTACCATTTGGCTTATATACGGGGTGCTTAGAAACGATTTTCCCATGATCCTTGCAAATGTGGTGATCATGTTATTATCCCTGTTGATGCTTTATTTTAAAATCACTTTCCGAAAATAAAAAAGACCACGTAAGTGGTCTTTTTTATTAATATTCATCTTCGTTGAAGAAGAAATCCTCTTGGCTTGGGTAATCTGGCCAGATATCATCGATTCCTTCATAAATATCACCTTCATCCTCCAATTCTTGGAGATTCTCAATTACTTCGATAGGTGCGCCACTGCGGATGCTGTAGTCAATCAATTCATCCTTTGTTGCAGGCCATGGGGCATCTTCCAAATAAGAGGCCAATTCAAGTGTCCAGAACATATGCGCTTCTTTAAATTTCGGCAAATGTAATGGTTAATTTGATATATCCAAATCTTAAAATTTCAACAGAAATCAGTCCAATGAACATAACTTTATAAGAATGAATTCGATCATGCTGAGTGCAAAAGACATTGTTAAGTCTTACGGAGCCTTGCAAGTACTGCGAGGCATCGATGTAGAAATCCAACGAGGGGAGATAGTAAGTATTGTGGGGTCCTCGGGTGCAGGTAAAACTACGCTTTTGCATATTCTAGGAACTTTGGAGAAAGCAGATGCCGGGGAATTGATTTTTGAAGGACAAGCATTGCACACATTGAGCAGCAAAAAATTAGCAGATTTCAGGAACCGGCGAATAGGATTTGTATTTCAGTTTCATCATCTGTTGCCAGAATTTACTGCATTGGAGAATGTATCCATACCTGCATGGATCGCAGGGGAGTCTAATAAGCAGGCATCCCAAAGGGCATCAGCTCTATTGGATAGGTTGGGTTTATCAGATAAACTATCATCCAAACCACATCAGCTTTCTGGGGGTGAGCAACAGCGGGTTGCAGTAGCCCGTGCACTGATTAATCAACCGGGTATTGTATTTGCTGATGAGCCCACCGGAAATTTAGATTCTGCCAATGCTCGCTCTTTACATAGTTTGTTTCAGCAGTTGCGAGATGAATTGGGACAAACATTTGTAATTGTTACACACAATGAGGAGTTGGCTGGCATGAGCAACAGAATCCTTCATTTGAAAGACGGTAATTGGGTATCATGATCAGACCCTGGGATGCCATTGCTGTTCTTCGGCACCTAGCTGCATTCCAATAAATCTGCTGAGTACAAATAAATAATCGCTTAATCTGTTGATGTATTTGATGATGAGATGATCATGTTGTTCATCTGGGAGGATCAATTTAACAATGAGTCTCTCTGATCTCCTGCAAACACATCTTGCGATGTGAATATTCGATACAGTTGGATGACCACCCGGAAGTATAAAGTTTTGGAGAACCGGCAGCGATTCATCTAATTTGTCCATTTCACCTTCAAGGAATAATACATCACTTTCCTTTAGATCAGGTATTCTGAGTTTGGTTTCTTTTTGCGGGTCGCATGCAAGCGATGATCCAATGGTAAACAGTCTGTCTTGTACTTCTTTTAAAACTGCTTTGATATGGTCAGCATCAATCAAATCTCTGCAAAGTCCAATGTAAGCATTCAGCTCATCAATGGTTCCATACGCCTCAATTCTTTCATGGGATTTTAGCACCTTGGTGCCTCCAATCAATGAAGTGGTTCCTCTGTCTCCTGTTTTGGTGTAAATTCTAGCTGCCATGATCACATTTGCTTTCAAACATAATGTGATTAAGCATGATTTGTTCGCAAGAGGAGGAACTTTTTTTACACAAGTTCTGCGGTTTGTTTTCTTTTATCGCTTTCGATGACTCCATCTCTTAAACGAATCACCCTTTTCGCATAGTTTGATATATCCTCTTCATGTGTAACCAGTACCACTGTGTTGCCATCCGCATGAATCTTTGAGAAGATATTCATGATTTCGTAGGATGTTTTGGTATCGAGGTTTCCTGTTGGCTCATCAGCCAAAATGATGGATGGATTGTTCACCAATGCTCTTGCGATCGCAACACGTTGGCATTGTCCACCTGACATTTCATTGGGTTTATGGTGACTTCTATCTGCCAAATCAACTTTTCTCAACACCTCTTCGGCCATTTCATTTCTGATTTTTTTTGGAATGCCTGCGTAGACCAATGGCAAAGCAACATTTTCAAGTGCACTCAATCTGGGGAGTAGGTTGAATTGTTGAAATACAAATCCAATTTCTTTGTTTCTGATTCCTGCCAATTCATTGTCATGCATCGTGCTCACATCGTGTCCATTCAAAATATATTTTCCCGAAGTAGGAGAATCCAAGCAACCGAGGATATTCATCAAGGTACTTTTTCCAGAACCTGATGGTCCCATCAATGCGACATATTCATTGCGGAGTATATCCAAAGTGATGCCTTTCAGCACTTCTAGTTCATGCTTGCCCATGAAATAACTCTTCTTGATTTCTTCCAGCTTGATCACTTCGTTTACCATTGTTATTTTTTTATCACTTTAGGAACAGTAAAAAATCTTTCGTTCGATGCAGGTGCATTTTTCAATGCAGTTTCGATGTCTATGGAAGGGCTGACCACATCTTCTCTCAATTGATTCTCTTCTTCACTGATATGGGTAAGAGGTGTCACACCCTCTGTGTTGATTTCATTTAATTTTTCTACGAATCCGATCATTTGTTCGAGATCTTTTTGAATGTCACTCAATTCATCCTCGTTGAACTCAAGTCTTGAGAGCTCTGCCAGCTTTTGAGTCGTTTGTTGATCCAGCTTCATCCTGTAGAAATATGGTACAAATTTAGTCAATAACCCCGCATGGGAGCCTACTATTTGATGAGCGGTAGCCAATGGGTGCCTGCGCTAAGCTTGTTTCCCAACGGTCACAATTGTTATATTTGCGCCATGAGCAAACAGCATGCAATCGTAATGAGTGGCATCAGACCTACCGGTTTTTTGCATTTGGGTAATTATTTCGG
>CAYFLQ010000104.1:0-5676 GCA_964344065.1 uncultured Sphingobacterium sp.
GAAGCAAAGCCATTGGCGCCATTCAATCCTTATATAATATTGAAGTATCTGAAAAAGATATTCAAATCAATTTGACCAAACCGGAATTTGAAGGTGACTATACATTGGTGCTTTTTTCACTTGTTAAATCATTGAAATTAAGTCCAGATCAATTAGGTAATTCACTTGGCTCCTATTTAACAGAAAAAGAATCCACACTTTTTGAATCATTCAATATCATCAAAGGTTTTTTAAACCTTATTATTAAACCAGATTTTTTACTTGATATGCTTCAACAGCATTATCAAGATCCATGTTTTGGTAAAGCCCCCATGAATGGGAAAAAAATAATGGTGGAATACTCTTCACCCAACACCAACAAACCCCTTCATTTAGGTCACCTTAGGAATAATTTTCTTGGCAGAAGTATTGCTGAGATTCAAAAAGCAAATGGTTATGATGTTGTAAAAACTTGCATTGTGAACGACAGAGGTGTTCATATCTGTAAAAGCATGATTGCATGGAAAAGATATGCCAATGGAGCAACGCCTGATTCCAGCCATCAAAAAGGTGATCATTTTGTAGGAGATTATTATGTAAAGTTCAATGACGCCTACAAAGCTGAAGTGGAGAGTTTAATCCAACAAGGCCTGTCAAAAGCAGATGCCGAGAAGGAAGCACCCATCATGAAAGAAACACAGCAAATGCTGCTTGATTGGGAAAATGGCAAAGAAGATGTAATGGAACTATGGAGAACAATGAACCAATGGGTGTACAGTGGATTTGATATTACCTATAAAAGAATCGGTTCAGACTTTGAAAAAACATATTATGAGAGCAATACCTATTTGTTGGGTAAAGACACCATTGAACTGGGTTTAAAAAACAATGTGTTTTACAAAAAACCTGATGGCAGTGTTTGGATTGATCTTACACAAGATGGACTTGATGAAAAATTGGTTCTGAGAAGCGATGGCACATCCGTTTATATTACACAAGATATTGGCTTAGCCCAATTGAAATACAACGAGTTCAATATTGATCAGAGTATTTATGTTGTTGGAGACGAGCAAAACTATCATTTGAAGGTCTTGCAATTGATATGTAAAAAATTAGGTCTCCCTTATGCAGAAGGCATTCATCATCTTTCGTATGGAATGGTTGAGCTTCCAACCGGTAAAATGAAAAGCCGTGAAGGAACTGTAGTAGATGCAGATGATCTCATTGAAGAAATGGTTTCCATTGCTTCAAAACATACACAAGAATTAGGAAAAGTGAAAGACTTTTCTGAAACTGAACTGACTGAACTGTATGACACCATTGGTCTTGGTGCATTGAAATTCTTTTTACTGCGCGTTGACCCTAAGAAAAAAATGATTTTTAATCCTGAAGAATCCATCGATTTTCACGGATTTACTGGGCCTTTTATTCAGTACACCCATGCCAGAATCAAAAGTGTTCTGAGAAAAAACGAAATAAACAGCAGTTCAATACGCTTCGCCGAACCTTTGCACCCATTGGAAAAAGAACTGATGATACATTGTGAGTTGTATGAACAAACATTGAGACAAGCTGGTGAGTCACATGATCCTTCTACACTTTCCATGTATCTATTTCAATTGGCACAATTGTTCAATAGCTTTTATGCTGCACATAGTATTTCAAGTGCAGAATCAGAAGAGAAGAAACAACTCAGATTAAAAATTTCTTCACTGGTAGCAACCATTCTCAAATCTGGCATGCAACTGTTGGGCATCAAGGTTCCTGAAAAAATGTAATTATTTTACTTTTTTAAACACACATCCTGCAAGAGGTGGCAATTGAACATGGAGATATTGTTCACCATCTTTTTCCTTTTGTGTTTTAAGGGTCCCACTATTAGTGAAATGACTGGTCCCCCAGTACTCATGTAAATCACTGTTGAATACTTCAATCCACTCTCCTTTTTTCTTCATTTTTAAAAACCAGTTGGGACGCTCGACAGGCGTCATATTTAAAACAATGAGGATTTCCTCATTTTCGGTCCTTCCTTTTCTCAAGAATGAAATCACGGATTCTTCGCGGTGATCTAAGTCATGCCATTCAAATCCTGCAGGATCGAATTGATACACACTCAGAGCAGATTCTTTTTTCATTAAATGAGCCAAGGCACTTACGCATTTTTTTAAGCCTTTGTGACAATCATGTTGCAATAAATCCCAACGGAGCGAAGTTTTATAATTCCACTCATCCGTTTGTCCAAATTCATTTCCCATGAAAAGCAACTTAGCACCCGGATGCATGAACATATAAGTATACAACAAACGAAGATTGGCAAATTTCTGCCATTCATCTCCTGGCATTTTATAAATCATGGGCGACTTTCCATGTACTACTTCATCATGACTCAACGGCAGCATGAAATTTTCATCATAGTAATACATCATGCTAAAACTGAGCTGATTTTGTTGAAATTGTCTGTATACTGGATCTTGTTTAAAATATTTCAACGTATCGTGCATCCAACCCATCATCCACTTCATACCAAATCCCAATCCATCTGTGTATGTTGGCCGGGAAACTCCTGGCCAATTGGTTGCTTCTTCTGCGATCGTTTGAACACCTTTGAAATCACGATACACCATTTCATTCATGTTCTTCAAAAACTCAATCGCTTCCAAATTTCCATTTCCACCAAATTCATTGGGCTCCCATTCACCCTCATTGCGTGAATAATCCAATTTAAGCATAGAAGAAACTGCATCCACACGCAAACCATCAATATGGAATTGATCCAACCAAAAACGTGCATTGCTGATGAGAAAAGATCTTACTTCACCCCGTTTGTAATTGAATATGTAGCTATTCCAATCAGGATGATATCCTTTGCGCATGTCTGCATATTCATAGGTATGCGTACCATCAAACATAAATAAACCATGACTGTCATATGGGAAGTGTGAGGGTACCCAATCTAAAATGACACCAATACCTTCCTGATGAAAATAATTGATCATGGCCATGAATTCTTCTGGGTGACCAAATCTGGATGTAGGTGCATAATACCCAGTGCCTTGATAACCCCAACTTCCATCAAATGGAAATTCCATCACCGGCATTAACTCAACATGTGTGAATCCCATTTCCTTTACATACGGAACCAACCGTTCTGCAATTTCCCAATAGGAAAAATATGATTCTTCATTGAAAGGATCAGGCTTCATCCAACTGGCAAGATGTACCTCATACACTGCATAAGGGGCATTGAGCGCATTGTGTTGTTCCCTTGTTTTCATCCAACCTGCGTCATTCCACTTAAAATCAACATTCCATGTGATGCTTGCTGTGAGTGGTTTTTTTTCCCAATAATGCGCATATGGATCACCCTTCTGGATTAGCTTATGATCATATCCATGTATAGAATATTTATAGACTTCTCCTCTTTTACAACCAGGTATAAACCCTTCCCAAATTCCACTCCGGTCTAATCTTACATACAAAGGATGTACGCCATCTTTCCAATCGTTGAAATTGCCTACAACACTTACAGCTGTAGCATTGGGAGCCCATACAGAGAAATAGGTTCCTTCTTTATCCAATACGGTTAGCTGTTTGTTTCCAAAGTATTCATACGCATTGTATAACGTACCTCGTTGAAAATTTGAAATGACCTCCTCATTAAACAATGAATAATTCCACACAGATTGTGTAGTATCAACAAAATGTATATCCTCGTATGGCTTTTCTCTTTTTTTTGAAGTTGACTTCATATATAATGTTTACAACTTACTTTATTTCAAAAATCTGAAAAGACATGGAAGGTAGTTGAATAGTTGGTTGTTGAATATGCGAAGTTGGATGCTTCAGCACATCATACCACTTTTCATTGCTTTTTATATATTCAGCATATTCAGATACATTCAATGTTTCCTCTTTGTTAGAAGTGTTTACCACACAAAGTAATTTCTGCTGATCAGCCATTCTGAAATACACATATACACCATTCTTTGGAATGTATTGAACTAATTTTCCAGCAGTCAGTGCGGGACTCTGTTTTCTAAAATTGGCCAATGTTTTAAAGAAATCAAATGCTTCATTTTCCAAAGCAGTTCTTGCAGTTGCCGTGAACTTATCCTGGCTATCTGTTGTCCAGCCACCAGGGAAATCCCAACGCACTGCAGCGTCATTGGGATCTTTATAATTTTTCATTAAAATCTCTGTACCATAATATACTTGAGGAATACCACGGGTAGTCAATAAAAGTCCTAATCCGATTTTATACTTGCCTATATTTTCACCAGCCATTGAAAAAAATCTATTCATGTCGTGGTTGTCTAGAAAAATACAATTGGTGGATGCGTCTTTATACAAAAAATCTTGTGCAAGCGTCATGTATACTTTCATGATACCTTCTGTCCAGCCATAAGGTTGATTGATTGCATCCATGATGGCAGATTGCAAGGGGAAATCGGTTACGCCTTTGATTTGATGCTTGAACGGCACATCCAAGTTGTTTTGTGTAAAGTAGGCACTTCCGGGAACGGTATTGGTCCATGCCTCTCCAAAAACTGTCAACTGCGGAAATTCATTCAACAATGCAGCGTTGATATTGTTTAAGAATTTTTCATCACAATATTTATATGTATCAACTCGCCATCCATCAATTCCAAATTCTTCAGTTGACCATATATTCTGTTGAATCATATACTTGGCGACATACGGATTGGCAAGATTTAAATCTGGAAGATGTGGCACAAACCATCCGCCCAGCATTTTCTTTTTTTCAATTTCAGTTGCATGTGGATCAAAAAAAACTTCTTCTCTGTGATCAGGTCCTGTATATGCGGGCCATTGATTCAACCAATCTTTCATAGGAAGATCACGTACTGTATGATGATAAGATCCAACATGATTATATACTGCATCTTGGATAATTTTCAAACCTTTATCATGTGCAGATTTTACCAGATCTTTATACGTTTGATTGCTACCAAAACGTTTATCAATTTGATAGTGGTTGGTTATCCAATATCCATGATAGCCACTCATCATCCAGGTATTTTCCTGCATTTTTGGCATATCATTTTCCATAATTGGAGTCATCCACAAAGTGGTTATTCCCAAATCCTTTAAATAATCAAGCTTGGATTTTACTCCGAGCAGATCTCCACCATGACGAGCATATGGATTGCTGCGATCTGCCGATGTGTCTTTTAGATCATCAAAATGATCATTTGAAGGATCCGCATTCACAAACCGATCCGGCATGATGAGATAAATTAGATCATTGGATCGGACACCTTGATGAACCAATGTTGAATGCTCACGTTGTTTTAATTGGTATGAGAAAGATTTTCCATTGGAGAAAAAGAAATCATATGTACCAGGTTTTGCAGAGGGAAGCAATTCAATGTCTACAAACAAGTAATGTTTGTTTTCGGGTTGAAATATTTTTTTAACTACAATTCCATTTTGTTTAACGGAGATATTATTTGGAACACCATCTGGGTGATGAATCATCAATTGCAATGATTTATTTTTCATTCCAACCCACCAATGTGTGGGATACACCTGAATTTGAGCATAGATAATAAAAGGGAATGTGAGAGTAAATACAGTAATCAATAAACGCAGCAAACTAAATCTCATATTATTTTGTTTCTCCTGGATCATAAACATACACAACACTGATGGCACCACATATCATAAAGACACCAG
>CAYFLQ010000105.1:0-5653 GCA_964344065.1 uncultured Sphingobacterium sp.
TCACTGCTTCCAAACCTATGCCGCTTGATCCTCCTGCAATGATGATATTTTTTTGATTCAACAACATGGCTATTGATTTTTAATTCTCTTAAAAGGTATATCAAGAATTTCATATCCTTTGTTGTTTGGCCATGAATAATGCCACCATTCAGTTTGAAAGGATTGAAATCCGTTTTGTTCCATGATGTTTTTTAAAAACTCCCTGTTCTTTATTTTTTCTTCATTCAGTGCCATGAAGCCATGATGTGCAGTATCACTAAAGTGATCGAATCCCGTTGGCATGTTAACCAAATCACCCGAACTCAATTGGTATAATGTCATATCAATGGCAATACCACGATTGTGTCCGCTTCCCTTGACAGGATTGGCAACATACCGTTCATCATGAATCAGATTCCAAAATTTAACGGTTGCCTGATGGGGGCGGTACGCATCCCACACCAAAATGCCCAGATCAAATTTTTCAAGTGCTTTCGCAACCTTGGTAAGTGCTTCTGCAGCGTCTCTGGTGAGATACGTGTGATCTGTGTTTTTTGGATAGATTCTTTTGCCTGTAAAATTTTCTTTGGTTGCATACGCCAAAGCATATTGAATATGAGGGACGCAGGATTTTAATTCAATTAAATTATTTGCTTGATTGAACGCTGATTGAAATGCAAAGAGGGAGCATATGGTTAAAAAGTATTTGTTCAATTTATATATTGTTAAGTCCTTGATTATTAGCCTATTGTCATTTTAACACCATGCTTGTAACTAAAAAATTAGCTTTGTATGAAGTTAAACATTTATTATGCCAGGCAAAAATTTAAAGATAGTATTCACTGGCTTCTTCTTGATCTTAATTCAAATCGTTTTTTCCCAAACAAAGCCAAATTTTCGCAAAGTACCTGTGGTTGATTCGGCAGTAGGAGTGGCAAGTTATTATGCTGATAAATTTGTTGGTAGAAAAACAGCCAGTGGAGAGATTTTCAGTCAACATAAAATGACCTGTGCTCATAATACACTACCATTTGGCACCAAGGTTAAGGTGACCAATCTTAGAAATGGAAAATCTGTAGTTGTTCGAGTGAACGATCGATTGCATCATAGAAATCCTCGCATTGTGGATTTGCCAACGGGTGCTGCAAAGCAGCTTGGATATACCGGCAGAGGTATTATCAACGTAAGCGTGGTTGTTGTAAAGCCACCTGAAATGCGACAGCTAAAAGCTGATTAGTTTTTCCCGAAAACTCTTTTTGGAGTTGGCTTCTTGTTTTTGGAAGTGTCCAGGGTGTTTACTGGCTTTGCTTGATCTGCTGGAAGTGCAGGCGCTGGCTTTGGTAAACCTACTGGTGCATTGGGATCTTCAAATTTTTGTGATTCAGATACTACTTTTTCCTTTCCGGTTGAAATAGGAATTTCAACCAGCTCATCAGGTTTATATCCTTCAACTCCTTCAACAGGAATGATTTCTTCTGATGTTTTTAGTGAATCCATGTTGAACAGCATTTCACTCTGCATGTTTGCAGGTGGACTGAATCTTGCATTGGGGTCAATGTTGAGTGTTCTGTCATTAAATACTTGCTGATAATAATATGCCCAAGCAGGCATGGCCATTTGAGAACCACCTGCAGTATTGAGCATTCTCAAAAATGGATCATCACATCCAACCCAAACACCAGAGAGCAATTGTGGACTAAATCCGATGAACCATCCATCTGCATTGTCATTGGTGGTTCCAGTTTTTCCTGCTACTTCATTGTTCACGCCATATGCCCATCTCAATGAACTACCTGTTCCAAAATCTACAACTCCTTGCAACATTTTGGTCATGATATATGATTCACCTTCTGTAATGACCTCCTTTGTTTGTGTTCTGAACGATGCCAATACATTTCCATTTCTGTCTTCAATTCTGCTGATATAATAGGGCTTCACGTTAAAACCTCTTCCTGGAAACATGCTAAATGCTTGCACCATTTCTATCAAAGAAAGATCTGCTGAACCCAATGCAATGGAAGGATATGGAGGAATTGAATTTACAATGCCACATTCCTTTGCAAATTCAACTGTCTTCTTAACCGTCATCTGATTGATTAAATATACAGCTCCCGGATTTTTAGAAAAGGCCAGGCAAACTGCCATTGGTCCACCCGTTCCATCAATCATTTTACCGCCCATGTCGATTGGTCCATTTGGAAGTTCGGTCTCAGGACGAAATCCATTTTTTACAGCGAGTGTATATAATAATGGCTTAAATGTAGAACCAACCTGTCTTTTTGTATGGATGTTTACGTGATCAAATTTGAAGCGTTTGAAATTGCTTCCTCCAACCCATGCCTTTACTTCACCAGTTAACGGATCAACTGATAAAAGTCCAATTTGCATGATCTGCTTGTGATAACGGATGGAATCAATGGGAGAGAGGATCGTATCTTTTTCTCTTTTTTCATTCCATGCAAATACTTTCATGTTTACAGGTTCCATGAAGGCTTTTCTAATCTCTTCTTCATCAATTCCTTCTTCTTTCATGTTTTTCCACCTGTCTGTCTGCTTCATTGCTGCCTCAAGTACTGCTTTGCCCTCTTTGGTTTTCCATGCAGAGCCATCTTTGATATTGTATTGGTTGCTGAAAACTTTTTGAAGATTCTGCATATGTCGATAGACTGCTATCTCAGCGTACTCTTGCATTTTAGGATTGATCGTGGTAAAAATCTTTAATCCATCTCGATACAGATCATATGGCTCTCCTGTTGCAGGATTTTCATTTTGTTTACACCATTCTTTTAAATCCTCCCTGAGCATTTCTCTGAAATAAGGAGCTATTCCAGAATTTTCATCCATTTTTAAATACTTCAATTGGATGGGTGCCATTTTCAGTGACTTGGCTTCTTCCTTGGTGAGAAAATCATTTCTGACCATTTGCTCCAATACTGTATTGCGGCGCGACATAGCGGCCTTGGGGTTTCGTCTGGGATTGTATCGGGTTGAGCCCTTTAGGACTCCTACCAGCACAGCTGCTTCTTCAACAGCCAACTGGCCAGGTTCTTTTTGGAAATATGTTTTTGCTGCGTTTCTGATCCCATAGGTTTCTTCACCGTAATTGACCATGTTCAAGTAAAGCGTAATAATCTCTTCTTTCGTGAAATTTTTTTCCAACCTGATGGCAACGATCCACTCTTTTAATTTTTCGATGACCCTTGTAACGCTTTTTCTACTTTGCTGCCCCAGCAGCGCTTTTGCTGTTTGTTGAGTAATGGTGCTTGCTCCTCCATCTCTGCCGAGAAACACAATGGCTCTCACTAAACTTTTGATATCAATGCCAGAATGTTCGTAAAATCGTTCGTCCTCTGTGGCAATCAACGCACGAATAACAAATGGAGAAATATCTTGGTACTTGACATTGATGCGATCTTTCAAATAAAACTTGCCCATCAATGTTCCATCTTCTGCATAGATTTCTGAAGAGGACATCATAGATGGATTTTCTAACTCTTCAATGGAAGGAAGTTTTCCAAACAGTCCTACATAAATTAAAAAAATCAACAGAAAAAAAGAGCCCCAAGCGTATAAAAATATCTTCCAGAAAATCTTTATAGCCTTGGTGGGTTGAAAAGGCTTTTTCTCGTTCACTGCCATGCAGTAAAGCTAATCAAAAGCTGAATGATTTATTGTAAGGTTTGCCTAAAATTTTCCAGGAAATTGGTTCTTGATGAACTGAATATATTTAGCTGTATCCTTGTCTTCCAGCATCTTTTTTAAGTTGCCTGGCGATACAATATAAAAACTGTATTTATCTGAAGGAAGCCATGGGAAAATTTCTTTTGAAGCTATTGGTTTTGTTTTCTCAACATAATTGAGTGCTTCTGCTGCATCATTGAATAAGCTTATCAAGATATATGGAATCTCTCCAATTTTATCATTTCTAAGGGTGAATGATTTTTGGTAGAACTTCTCGGTATGATAACGGTTCAAGGCTCTCTTTGCTTCGTTTATATAAACTATATCAACGCCATTCATCAACATAATGACACCATAGGGTTCTTTGGGATCGAATTGAAAAGCTGATGGGATGGCTGTCTTTTGTTCAGCGATTGGGGGCGCGTTGGTTGAATCTCTTTTCAGAAGATTGTTGTCGTCTCTGATCATCCGCTTAGGCTGAATGAGTGGTTTCTCAGCAACAGCAACATCTTCTTCGTCTTTCATACGTGTAACTTTCATTGCTTTTAAATGAGCCTCAATGGAGTCTCTATTTTTGAGGACTTCTTGCAGGATTTTCGCTTTAGCAATGAGGGGTGAATTGGGCGCAATGGTTTCAATTTTACTGAGTGTTGCAATGGCCAGGCTGTCTTTTCTTTCTTTAATATAGTATACAGATTCTATGTAGAGCAACTGTGGCGTCCAATAGCTGTTTCCAAACAATGAGTCAGCTATTTTTTTATTGGCTATGGCTTTGGCAAAGTTTCCGCTGATAAATTGATTGTAAATCTCATTGTATTTTTTTACTACTTCAGCTTCTTTTGTTTTGTCTTGTTTTTCAGATGATTTTGGGTTTAGTAATAATTTTGTTAGATCACCATCTGGCGATTGCTTGATAAGCAAAGAAGTAAAATAATCAGCTTTTGTAGTACTGTCTAATTGTTTGTAGCAAAATGCAAGATCAAAATAAAGCTGACTTAATTGAGTAGAGTCTGTTTGTAGTTGCAATAATTGGCTGTTCCAGTAAATGGATTCTTTGCAGTCACCTAATTTGTCTTTGTAAAGTGTCGCTAATATTTTTATGGCAACTGATTTTTTAAGATTTGATTGTAATTTTTTTTCTGGTGTAGTAGGCAGGTTCTCTAGCAAATTGTCAATGCTGATTTCTGTATTTCCAATTTTATCATTCGGGTTTGATGATACATTGGTCTGATCGTTTTGCTTTTTATTGAGTTGAGATATATTGTTGTTGGCATTGCTTCTTCGCCAATTATCTTCATTTGGTCTATTGCCCCATCTATTCTTAAATGCAATACTGCCTTGTGATTTCAGTGTTGGGTTGTTGAAATACCATTCACCCGTTTTTCCTTGTGTTTGAAACAAATCGTTGTTTGAGTCCTCTATTATTGAGGTCAATTTTTAAACCTTCTTCTTTTTTTAATTTTTTCAGGTATTCTTTTACATATAGTTCTCTTTGCTTCTCAGACATATTGGCAAGTGCTTGTAAACTGTCCTCGGTCTCAATAACCAACAATGCATTTGCAAGATCGGTTACAATCGATTTCTTGATTTCAGTCTCTTTGTTGAATCCTGGTTGGGTATTAGAAGTGCTGTCAAAATATTTTTTGGAAAGGGTATACTTTTTATTTGAAAAAGCTAGCAATGCAATTTTTAAGTTGTTTTTCAATTTTAAATCTGGGTCCTGTGAGTTGAATTGATTGCTCTTTTCAAACAGGTTGATCGCTCTCATGATGCTGTCTCTGGAGAGCTCCATTTCAGCTGCTGCAGCGAATATTATTGGTCTATATGAAATATATTTCTCTCTATTTGCCAATTTGATCATGGCTCTCACATCTTCTTCTATTTTTTCATTTTTATCTTTTTTATCTGACGCGAGACTGATTTGATAAATTTTTGCATAGGCAGCCATGACTGGATCTGTGGTGAGTCCAACCGATTTTTCAAATGCCTGATT
>CAYFLQ010000106.1:0-254 GCA_964344065.1 uncultured Sphingobacterium sp.
TACCTCAACTGATGATGTTGGTTAGATTGTCTAAAACAGCATTTGGAGAAATATTTAGAGATGGCATCCCATTTCAAATGATTGGTTTACTGTTGGCATTTGATGCATTGATGATCATCTTATCAGTTATTTTGTTTCCATTTTTATGGAAAGATTAGACGAACAACCTAATTTTGATTTTTAAGCATTTAATCATGCGAATTACCTGGTGGAAATTGTTATCGATATTGCTGTTGTTCTATGCCATTATAGGC
>CAYFLQ010000106.1:264-5627 GCA_964344065.1 uncultured Sphingobacterium sp.
TTTTTATTGCCAGTTCCTGAATTAACCCAATTGGGAGAAACCATCAGAAACTTATACTTCCATGTTTGCATGTGGTTTTCGATGATGATTCTCTTCACCATTTCTATCATACATAGCATCCGGTATTTAAACAACAGAGCCATCATTCACGACATCAAAGCAAAAGAATATGCAAGTGTGGGATCGTTCATGGGAATTCTTGGATACCTAACGGGTGCTATTTGGGCCAGCTATACATGGGCAGACCCCAACAACCCTGCCTATGCATCCCTTGGATCCATCATGAGAGAACCAAAACTGATTGGCGCAGCATTAGCTCTTCTTGTTTATGGCGCTTATTTTATTTTAAGAAACTCAGTTACCGATATTGATCAAAAAGCAAGGGTAAGTGCAGTGTACAATATTTTTGCATACACCATGTTATTTCCAACCATTTGGATTATACTGCCCAGCTTACATCCTGGCCAGGAAGGAAATCCTGCTCTGAATTTCAATGATATTGATGGAAGAATGAGAATGGTATTTTATCCTGCAGTGATTGGATGGACCCTACTGGGTGCATGGATCACAGGTTTAAAAATAAGGATAGCTTTATTGAAAGATAAAAAATTCAGCAATGAATAAAATAAACAAAATACTATTGTTAGTGTTGGCAATAGTTTGTTCAATTAACTCACAAGCTCAAGGAGAAACTATGGCAAATACAATGCGATCAAACGGAAAAATTTATGTGGTGGTAGCAGTTTTAACAACTATTTTAGTAGGCCTCCTTGCATACGTAGTTCGTCTCGACAAAAAGATATCTAAACTCGAAAAGGAATAACGCTGGTTCGACCGAGCTTTGTTCCCACAATAATAAAACCTTGCCATGGCAGAAGAGTACAGTTTTTTTGATGCAGTTTGTCAAAGTTTTGACAAAGCTGCAAAGTATACCAATTTCGATCAGGGAATATTAGAACAAATCAAACAATGCAACAGTGTATTAAGATTGCACTTCCCTGTGAAAATTGGAGACAAAGTAGAAGTAATTAAAGCGTATCGTGTTCAACACTCCCATCACAAACTACCCTGTAAAGGTGGAATCCGCTTCAGCGAGATGGTAAACCTTGATGAAGTAATGGCACTTTCTGCACTGATGACGTACAAATGCGCCATTGTAAATGTTCCATTTGGTGGAGCTAAGGGCGGAATCTCTATTGATCCCAAAAAATATTCCACTTACGAACTTGAAAAAATAACCCGCAGATATACCAGCGAACTTATCAAAAAGAAATTTATCGGTCCGGGTGAAGATGTACCAGCCCCAGACTATGGAACGGGAGAAAGAGAGATGTCATGGATTTTAGATACCTATGTTACCATGAATCCAGGACAAGTGGAAGCAATTGGTTGTGTTACCGGAAAACCTGTAACACAGGGTGGTGTAAAAGGAAGAAGAGAAGCTACTGGATTAGGTGTATTCTATGGTGTAAGAGAGGTGTGCAAGCATGAAGATCAAATGAAAAAACTAGGTCTCACACCTGGATTAGAAGGAAAGAAAGTTATTGTGCAGGGCTTGGGTAATGTTGGATATCATTCAGCAAAATTTTTCCAGGAAGGCGGAGCATTGGTTGTTGGACTCATCGAATATGAAGGAGCTATATATAATGATAAAGGACTGGATGTTGAAGCTGTATTTCAACACAGAAAAAAAAACAGGTTCCATCCTGAATTTCCCTGGAGCAAAAAATTTTGATAAGAACACGGACGGATTAGAAGCACCATGTGATATATTGATTCCTGCTGCATTAGAAAATGTAATCAACAAAGACAATGCAGATAAAATTCAAGCAAAAATTATTGGAGAAGCAGCCAATGGACCATTGACACCTGAAGCAGATGATATACTTACCAACAAAGGTGTGCTGGTTGTGCCCGACATGTATTTAAATGCAGGTGGCGTTACTGTATCTTATTTTGAATGGCTGAAAAATTTGAGTCACGTTTCATACGGAAGACTTGAAAGAAGATTCATGGAAAATCAAAACGCAAATATTGTTTCACAGATTGAGACCATGACAGGAAGCACCATCACAGCCGATCAGAAAAAAGTATTGGTGCACGGTCCGGATGAAATTGATTTGGTACGAAGCGGCTTAGAAGACACGATGATCAAAGCAACCAATGAAATATTTGAATGCTGGAAAAAATACCCCGACATCCCCAATATGAGAACAGCAGCATTTGTTGTTGCCATAGAAAAAGTTGGAACGAGTTATTTGGAACTTGGAATATTCCCCTGATTCATTGATCAAAAAACTGGAAAAGAAGCGAGCCATGGTTGGTTCGCTTTTTTTATATCTGCCACAAAACATTCTTGCCCATTTGTAATAGCTATAAAAGGCACGTTCAAAGATTGATGATAAGAAAGAATCTGCATCAACACTTTTTCATCCAGCTTCACCTCTGGCGCTTTGCACTCAACAATCATCCAAGGATGATGACCTTTATCAAATACAAGAATATCATATCTTTTTTTTGACACATCATTCAATCCCTTTTCGACTGAGATAAAAGCAGTTGGAATTTGTTGCACCTTGACCATCCAATTCAAAAAATTTTGCCTCACCCACTCCTCTGGTTGGAGCAGGACCCATTTTTTCCGAAAATGATCCCAGATTTCAGGGCCTTTGTCACCCTGTTGCATTTTAAAATCAGGCTCTGGAAACAACAATGCAATCATGCTTGCAAAGTAATCAGTAATTTTGATGAAAGAATAAGATGACAAATAAAGAAGACATTGTCAAAAATTGGCTTCCCAGATATACTGGAAGAAAGCTGGAAGATTTTGGACCTTACATTTTGCTTACCAATTTCAGCAACTATGTAGAGCTGTTTGCAAAGTGGAACAATGTGGAGATCATGGGAAAAGACAAGCCCATGCAAACAGCAACAGCAGATGGTATCACCATCATCAATTTTGGAATGGGCAGTCCAACTGCTGCAACCATCATGGACTTGCTCACTGCCATAGAACCCAAGGCTGTACTGTTTTTAGGAAAATGTGGAGGGTTGAAGAAAAGAAATAAAATTGGTGATCTCATCCTGCCCATAGCGGCCATCAGAGGTGAAGGTACTTCCAACGATTACTTCCCTGCAGAGGTACCAGCGCTTCCTGCTTTCGCCCTTCAAAAAGCCATTTCAACAACCATACGTGATCATAAATTGGACTACTGGACAGGAACAGTATATACGACCAACAGAAGAGTATGGGAACATGACCTTGACTTCAAAGAGTACCTACAGAAAATCAGGGCTTACGCGATTGACATGGAGACCGCAACCATTTTCTCAGTAGGATTTTATAATAAAATACCCACTGGGGCCATTTTAATGGTCAGTGATCAACCCATGATCCCTGAGGGCGTGAAAACGGAGGAAAGTGATAAGAAAGTAACAGCCAATTTCGTTGAAACCCATATCCAACTTGGAATTGAATCACTTAAACAATTGATCAACAATGGTTTAACAGTGAGACACCTCAAATTTTAGTATCCACATTGCAGGAAAGAACTCTGGATAGTTTTATAATACAAAAGGACATTTTTTGTTAATTTTGCACCTCAATTGCCAAGACAAATCTGGTGCCGTAAGATCAGGTTTGATACAAGGTGTCGTCTTTTATTAGACATCTAGGTTTGTTTCAGGCATTTTAAATTTTAAAAGCATGAAACTTTCTCAATTCAGATTCGATTTTCCCCTCAACCTCATTGCACAGACTCCTACCAAAAGAAGAGAAGACGCCAGATTAATGGTCGTTCATAAAGATACTGGTGTCATTGAAAACAGAATGTTCAAGGATATCCAAGAATATTTTGAAGAGAAAGACGTTTTTGTTGTAAACAACACAAAAGTATTTCCTGCAAGAATGTATGGCAGAAAGGAAAAGACTGGAGCAAAAATTGAAGTGTTTCTATTGAGAGAGTTGAATAAACAAAATAGATTATGGGATGTCATCGTTGATCCCGCAAGAAAGATAAGGGTTGGAAACAAATTGTATTTTGGTGATGCAGAAGAATTGGTAGCTGAAGTCATTGACAATACTACATCAAGAGGCAGAACCATTCGTTTTTTATTTGAAGGAAGCGACGAAGAATTCAAAGAAATTCTCAATACACTTGGTGAAACTCCTTTGCCAAAATACATCAAACGCAAACCAGACGAAACAGATAAAGAAAGATACCAAACCGTTTATGCAAAACATGAAGGTGCTGTTGCAGCACCCACTGCCGGATTGCACTTTTCGATTGAACTCATCAAAAGATTAGAGATTCAAGGGATCCGTTTTGCAGAAGTTACGTTGCATACAGGACTTGGCACCTTCAGAGCCATTGAAGTGGAAGATCTCAGCAAACATAAAATGGAAGCTGAATATTTCAAAGTTGATGAGACAGCTTGTAGAATAGTTAACAAAGCTAAATCAGAAGGTCATCGCATATGCTCTGTTGGAACAACTACCATGAGAGCACTTGAGAGTACTTTCACTGCGGATAAATTATTAAAACCATCGGAAGGTTGGACCAATATTTTCATCCACCCTCCACATGAATTTTCTATTTGTGATTCATTGATTACAAACTTTCATTTACCCAAGACTTCATTGCTCATCATGGGCTGTGCATTTGCAGGCTATGAATTAACCATGGAAGCATATAAGAAAGCCATCAAGGATAAATACAGATTTTTCAGCTACGGGGATGCCATGTTGATTTTGTAATCAATATACTTCACAGCATATTAATCAAGTCCGAACAAACCCTTGTTCAATGCCTTTAACGTATCGTTCTTCAAAGATGTAGGAACAAGGATAGAAACATTGTGGAAACTGCCTCCATAGCTAACCATGTTCACAGAAATGTTATTGAGTGAATCAAACAAACGCATCATAAGATTGCTGTTCTGGGTAAGTTTGTTTCCAACTACAGATACAATGGTTTGCTGATGGATGATTTCTAATTCTCCGAGCGGCTGAAGCTCTTTGGAAATCTCATCAAGAAATTGTGTGTTATCAATCGTAACAGATACGGCTACTTCAGAAGTAGTGATCATATCGATCGATGTTTTATACTTTTCAAATACTTCGAATATCTTTCTCAAGAAACCATACGCCAACAACATCCTACTACTCTTGATTTTCAACATCACAATGCCGTCTTTGGCAGCAACAGCTTTTACTCCATCTCTATCTGCATCTTTTAAAATGATGGTCCCTTTCGCTTCAGGCTGCATGGTGTTCAACAACTTCACAGGAATGTTGTAATGCTGGGCAGGCCAGATAGAAGCAGGGTGAAGAATTTTAGCTCCGAAATAAGCCAACTCTGCAG
>CAYFLQ010000107.1:0-5508 GCA_964344065.1 uncultured Sphingobacterium sp.
TATTGAAGTTCATTATTTCCCCAACCATTGCCTCCAATATCATAATCCCATTTTGTTGGATCAGGGAGTCCTTCTTTTTTAAATTCATCGCTCCAAATCAACTTCCACTGAGAAGATGACTGCAAGGGAGAAATCAACAGAATGGTGCAGACGCACGCAAGGAATAAGGGATGGAAAACGATCGTTTTTTTCATGCCCCAAGGTACTGATTTTCTCTTTTTGGCTATTATGTTTTTGAGGCGTACCTTTGCGATATGTCAACATTGTTAAACAGTCATTACCATCATTTCTCCCCCCAAAGGTGAGCCCGTGTTGGTATGTATAAGATACAGGCTTGCCGTTGGTAAGCCTTTTTTATTTTTAAACGATGAACGATGAATAATAAAACGGTATTGAGAATTGCGATTCAGAAATCAGGCCGACTTTCTGATGATTCAATACATCTCTTAAAAGAGTGCGGTATTGATCTGCGAAACGTAAAAGACAGATTAAAAACAGTTTCAGAAAATTTTCCTATTGAAGTTTTTTTTCTAAGAGATGATGATATTCCAGAGTATGTTCAGGATGGTGTGGCTGATCTTGGGATCGTTGGACAAAATGTACTGGCAGAAAAAAATAGCAAGGTTGAAACTGTCGAGGCCCTTGGCTTTGGAAAATGCAGATTATCCATTGCTTTGCCAAAATCAGTAAAATATGAAGGTGTAAAATCCATTGAAGGCAAACGAATTGCAACCAGTTATCCTCATATTGTAAAAGAATATTTAACCAACAACAATATCAAGGCAAGCGTTCATGAAATCAGCGGCTCAGTTGAAATTGCTCCAGGAATAGGCTTGTCTGATGTTATTGTTGATTTGGTAAGCAGCGGAGGCACTTTGTTCATGAATGGGTTACAAGAAGCAGAAGTCATTTTCGAATCACAAGCGGTCTTGGTTTCTAATCAACAGCTTTCAACAGAACAAAAAGAAATTTTGGAGAAACTTCTCTTCAGGATCAGGGCTGTAAAAAAAGCAACGAAAAATAAATATGTCTTGATGAACGCTCCCAATGATAAACTTGCTGAAATCATTTCATTGCTTCCTGGGATGAAAAGCCCTTCTGTATTGCCTCTTGCCGAAACAGGTTGGAGCAGTGTTCACAGTGTATTGAGTGAAGATGAATTTTGGGACAATATTGAAAAACTGAAACTTGCGGGTGCTGAAGGTATTCTTGTTGTGCCCATTGAAAAAATGATTCTATAATGATGAAGATTTTTAAGGAACCATCCACGTTAGAGTGGAATGACCTCATGCAGCGACCTGTCATCGACCAGGCTCCACTACATAAATCTGTTTCAAAAATATTATTGCAAGTAAAACGCAAAGGGGATGCTGCTGTGAAATACTATGCCAAGAAATTCGAAGGATCCGCTCCTCGTAAAATGCTTGTCACTGAAAAAGAGATGAAAGATGCAGAAAGAAATGTTTCTATAGAACTGCAGCAAGCCATTCTACGGGCACATCAAAACATATCTAAATTTCACTCTCAACAAATTGAAGTAACAAGAAAAATTGAAACCACTGAAGGGGTGTATTGTTGGAGAAAATCCATTCCAATTCAACGAGTTGGTTTTTATATCCCGGGTGGTTCTGCTCCTTTGTTTTCTACTGTGTTGATGCTTGGTGTTCCTGCTCAAATTGCTGGTTGCAAAGAAATTGTATTAACCACTCCAGCTAATGAATCAGGACAAATTAATCCAGCTATCTTGTATGCAGCGAGTTTAGTTGGGATTAAAGAAATATACAAAGCAGGTGGAGCGCAAGCAATTGCAGCCATGACATACGGTACTGATTCCATCAAAAAAGTTGATAAAATATTTGGCCCGGGTAATCAATATGTAACCGCAGCAAAACAACTTGTTCAATTGGACGGTATGGCCATTGACATGCCAGCTGGCCCAAGTGAAGTTTGTATCATTGCTGATGATACGGCAGTACCTTCATTTGTTGCAGCAGATTTACTTGCCCAAGCTGAACATGGACCTGACTCTCAGGTGCTGTTGGTTTCTGATAATGAGAGAATAATAACGGAAACAAATGTTGAAATTGAGAAACAATTAAGACAACTGCCCAGAAAATTGATTGCTGAAAAAGCGTTGATGAACAGCAAATCTATTTTGTTGAATCAACATGATGATATTCTTGCATTTGTAAATCAATATGCTCCTGAACATCTTATCATTGCATCTGATCAGCCAGAACAGTTTGTAGAAGGTGTTGTGAACGCAGGATCAGTTTTCATAGGAAACTATTCTCCTGAAAGTGCAGGCGATTATGCGAGCGGCACCAATCATACCTTGCCAACCAATGGTTTTGCTAAAGCATACAGCGGAGTGAGTGTGGATAGTTTTGTTAAAAAAATCACCTTTCAACAAATCAGTCGCAATGGTATTTCTAAACTTGGTAACACCATTGTAGCGATGGCAACAGCAGAGGGATTAGATGCTCATGCAAACGCAGTGACAATAAGATTAAACTCTATATAATTATGTTTAAACTGGATACACTCATCAGGAAAAATATAAAAGAATTGGTTCCTTACGCTTCAGCGCGTGATGAATTCAGTGGAGAAGCATCTGTTTTTTTAGATGCGAATGAAAATGCGTTGGGTTCTCCTTTGATCAAATGGTACAACCGATACCCTGATCCAATGCAATGGAAGGTGAAAGAGAAAATTTCTTTCATAAAAAAAATACCCAAAGAACAGATTTTCTTGGGAAATGGGAGTGATGAACCCATTGATAATTTATTGCGCTGCTTCTGTGAGCCTCATCAAGATGAAATCATTGTAATGCCTCCAACATATGGTATGTATGAGGTATACGCAAATATTCATGGGGTACATATCAACTATGTTCCAATGACATCAGATTATCAAATAAACCTCGAAGGTCTTGAGTCGGCCATTCGTCCCAATACCAAAATTATTTGGATATGCTCTCCAAATAATCCAACCGGCAATAGCATTCATAGAGCATCCATTGAAATGATATTGAACAATTTTGATGGATTGGTAGTTGTCGATGAAGCGTATATCAATTTTTCTCGACAACAATCTTTCATCGCTGATTTGAATGAGTATCCAAATTTGGTGGTTTTGCAGACACTCAGCAAAGCTTGGGGACTGGCTGGGCTGCGCATGGGAATGGCATTTGCTTCGAAGGAGATTGTTGGCTATATGAACAAGGTGAAATCACCATATAATATTTCTGTTCCCATTCAGGAGCTTGCATTAAAAGCATTGGATGAGGTTGGGCAAGTGAATGATATGATCAAGGAAATTGTTGAGTTGAGAGAAAAATTAATTGCTGAATTAAGATCCTGTGATCAAGTGTTGAAAATAAATCCATCTGACACTAATTTCCTTCTTGTTCAATTCAAGGATTCTCATAAACTATACGAATATTTATTGCAGCAAGGGATTGTAGTAAGAGATAGGAGCAATGTTAAATATTGTGAAGGAAGTCTGCGAATCACTGTGGGCAACAAGCAGGAAAACGAAGCCTTGTTGAACGCTATAAAATCTTTTAAATAATGAAAAAAGTACTCTTCATTGACCGAGATGGGACATTGATCAAGGAGGCTCCTCCTACATATCAAATTGATCATTTTGATAAACTGGTATTTTATCCATTGGTATTTCAATATCTGTCAAGAATTGTTGCAGAATTTGACTTTGAAATGGCTATGGTGTCTAATCAAGATGGCTTAGGAACATCCTCATTTCCTACAGAGCATTTCCAACCTGTTCAACAACACATTATCAAAACGTTGGAAGGAGAAGGGATCCATTTTGATGAAATATTTATTGATCCCAGCATGCCTCATGAAAACTCCTCTTCAAGAAAGCCTGGAACAGGAATGTTGGGCAAATACATTGGTAATGATCAATATGATTTACAAGGATCATATGTCATAGGTGATCGAAAAACTGATATTGAACTTGCAAAGAATTTAGGCGCACAATGTATTTTTATCAACAATGCCGATGGAGCAGGGACTTTGGATGTACAATCTTTGCCTGAGGAGTTGCGAAAACATATAGTACTCGCTACGGATAGTTGGAAAGAAATTTATGCTTTTTTGAAAAATGGACTTCGACTGGTTCATCATGAAAGGAATACAAATGAAACCAAGATCTCCATTCAAGCAAATTTTGATGGGAGCGGAATGTCAGATATCCAAACGGGACTTGGATTTTTTGATCACATGTTAGATCAGATAGCACGTCATGGAAAAATAGATCTTGCCATTAAAGTAAAGGGAGATCTTCACATTGACGAACACCATACTATTGAAGATACTGGTCTTGCACTTGGTGAAGCATTTCTAAAGGGATTGAGTGATAAGCGAGGCATGGAGCGTTATGGGTTTGCTTTACCAATGGACGAGGCAGAAGCAAAAGTATTGATTGATTTCGGCGGAAGAAATTGGTTGGTTTGGGACGCATCCTTCAACAGAGAGAAAATTGGAGACATGCCCACAGAAATGTTCTTCCATTTTTTCAAGTCATTCTCAGATGCTGCAAAGTGCAACTTAAATATTCAATGCAAAGGTGAAAATGAGCACCATAAAATAGAAGCTATTTTCAAGGCATTTGCAAAAGCAATCAGGATGGCCATCAGGAAAGACCCATTTCAAGACTCGCTGCCCTCAACAAAAGGAGTGCTTTAATTACTTTGTTAGCGATTGAAGAATATCATATTTGGTAACAATATGATAATGCCCTCCTTCATCTTTGGAGAGAACAGCTCCATTGTCTTTATTGATGAGTGAACTGATTTTTTCAAGAGGTGTGTTGAATTCCACCAGAGGGTATTGTTTTTCAATGACCGTGCTGATCGCAACGTTTTTTATTTCCGGGTCTTTAAAGATTTTTTGGAAGAGTCCATTTTCACTGATCGAACCAACAATGTCTTCATCATGCATAACTGGGATATGCTCTATCTCATATTTCTGCATCAGTGAAACAGCTTCAGCAACTGATTGATTTGATTGAACAGTAATCAATTTCTGTTTAGATCCTCTGGAGGCAATGATGTCTCTAAAGGTCTTCACTTCCATGAATCCTCTTTCCATCATCCATTGATCATTGTAAATCTTGGCAACATACCTGCTCCCATGGTCATGGAAAATACACACAACCAAATCGTCTTTTTTTAATGAATCTTTTAATTGCACCAACCCTTGTAAACAGCTTCCTGCGCTGTATCCGCAAAAAAGACCTTCTTCTTTTGCAATCCTTCTAGCCATCACCGCTCCGTCTTTATCTGTTACTTGTTCGAAATGGTCAATCACAGACATATCATAATTTTGAGGAACAAAATCTTCGCCAAATCCTTCTGAAATGTATGGATACACTTCTTTCATATCTATTTCACCTGTCTTGAAATATTTGGTAAGCAATGATCCATAAACATCTATTGCCCAAATTTTATTGTTTGGATTTTTTTCTTTCAAATACATGGCG
>CAYFLQ010000108.1:0-5461 GCA_964344065.1 uncultured Sphingobacterium sp.
TTATACAAAATTTGTTCGTGGCAAGCTCTTGTATTTTGTGAGTCAAATGAACTATGCCGATTTTCTTTTCGAATATCAATATTTCAAAAGAGGAGTGGTGGAACAAGAGTTGAATCTTTCTCAACAACAAAAGAAAAAAATACAATCTTACCTCTTTGAAAATATCCGTGAGGAAAATCGCTATTATAAATACGATTTTTTATACGACAACTGTACTACAAGACTTAGAGATATTATCTTTTCAGGAAAGGAAATTGAAAAATCATCACTTCCACAGATTGTTGAGTCTGGGCAAACTTTCAGAGACCATCTGCATGTTTATTTAAATCGAGCTGAAATGCCGTGGACAACGTTGGGTATTGATTTATTGCTTGGCATAGGTGCAGATATACCGATGGATTATTTCGAATCAATGTTTTTGCCAGATTTCTTATTCAAAGGAGTAGCCATCGCAAATAATGCAACAAAAAAATTGGTTTCAAACGAGATTGTACAAGTAAAAGACATGCAAATGGTTCCAATTTCTCAGCCATTTTATGTAACCCCTTTGTTCATCATCAGTATTTTTTCATTGTTGTTATTGCTTTTTTCGTTTCGTAATAAAAAATCTCTAGCAGCATTAACCATTTCAGATCAGGTTTTATTTATAGTAACAGGACTGCTTGGTATGTTTCTGCTTTTCATGTGGTTTGGAACGGATCATGAAAGTTTTTCAAAAAATGTCAACGTCATTTGGGCATTCCCATTCAATATTTTTTTCGCATTCAAATTGAAAGCATTAAAAGATTGGATGAAAAAACTTTTCAAAATATGGAGTATACTCATATTGATCTTGATTGCTGTTTCGTTATCTTTCTTAGGAATGATCAATGTAGCTTTATATCCATTGATGTTATTGATGTCTTACAGATATTGGATTCTATCAAAAAAATAATGAACCATGAGTAAAAAAATATTGATTACGGGGGCAAGCTCTGGATTTGGAGAGGCCATGGCATACCGATTTGCAAAAGATGGATGGAATTTGGTGTTGACTGCAAGGCGTGCTGATAGGCTAAAGATCTTGGCAGAGACGTTAACCAATACCTATCAAGTGCAGGTTGATATAAAAGTATTTGATGTTCAAAACCGAACAGATGTTTTCAATGCACTCTCCAATGATTCTTCATTGAATGACCTGGATGTGCTCGTAAACAATGCGGGATTGGCTCTTGGAAGAGATTATTTCGATGAAGCCAATCTAGATGATTGGGAGACAATGATTGATACCAATCTTAAAGGGTTGCTCTATGTATCTAAGGCGATCCTGCCATATTTTGTAAAGAGCGGTAAGGGTCATATCATCAATATCGGTTCCACAGCTGGCAAAGAAGTATATGAAAAAGGCAATGTGTATTGCGCAACCAAAACATCTGTCGAAGCCATCAGTCAAGCCATGCGGATTGATATGTTGCGACATCATATCAAAGTAACCGCCATTCATCCGGGTGCTGCTGAAACTGAGTTTTCAATAGTCCGATTCAAAGGAGATGAAGCAACAGCTAAAACAGTTTATGATGGATATCAGCCATTAAAAGCTGAAGATGTGGCAGACACAGCTTTTTATTGCGCTAATCTTCCTGAACATGTTTGCATCAATAGTTTGGTGATGACCTGTACTTCACAGGCAAATTCATTTTATTTATTGCGCAAGTGAAATCCTGATTTGTAATCCTCCTCTTGTGTTTACAGAAGGTGCTGAGTTGGATATATACGGACTTACCCTTCTTTGATCAAAGTATAATTGCAAATTGATTCTGTTATTTAAAACATAATCGATGGTAGGTCTTATGCTAATAACTTTTTGGCCACCCGTAGCATAGGCGTTTTGTTGATCTAATCGGGAGTTGGAGTTGATATCATCTCTGATACTAAAGTCCAAGGCAAATGTGATGTCACTTCCCGCTTGTGAAGCTCCCTGTTTTGGCGTTTGTTCTCTCCCTCCTGCATTTAAATTAAATGGCAGATTCACGCCTCTTTTTCTCCAACGCATTCCAAAAGTAATTTCAGTTGAATGCACTTCACTTAATTGGAAATCAGCAAGGCTTAAACTTAGTTGTCTTGATTTTTTATATTCAAACCTACCAGAAAGCTGAGAAGGTGTGCTAAAATCAATGCCAATCAAAGGTGCAAATTGTTCTGAAATCAATAGATTAGGAACCAGGAAATAAGGAATGAAATTTCCTGTCAGTGTATCAATAAATGAAGGGAAGCCATACAACAAAGTATCTTGGAAAAGCAAGGCAGAATTAAAGCTATTCATACTTAACGTAGAATTATAAGCATGGCTAAGTGTAAAATTACTTAACACATTCTCAATTCCTGGTATTTTACTCAAACCATTGTACGTCACTCTCCAATTGGGTTTTGGCATATAACCTTTAAAAGGATTTGTTTTTACGGATCCTGTTTCACCTGTATTCAAGAGTGCAACGCTGTTTGGATCTTGTTTAGTATATGCCGCAATGAAAGAAGGCACAAGCACGTCTTGAGCATATCTTCCATATCCCTTGTAAAATCCATCAGCACCCAGTGTTTTGCTGTATGGATTCGTTGCACCTAATCTTTTGGATAATGCCAATCTGTTTTCCTCAAAAGTTTTAAAAGTTTGACTGGTTGTATTTGGATCAAATTTTCCAAACAAGGTTTGGAAAGAAATATAGCTGATGCTAAAACCTCCACCAGCATATGGATTCAATGAAGTAAACTTACCTGTATTGGCTGTATCCTTGAAAAGAGTAGAATAATTTTTATTCAACGTTCTATCTACGTTTACATCAATCATGAAATCTTTGAAAGGTTCTAATTGAGCTGTAAGATTAAATTTTTGATCATAATTCTGTAAGAACAAGTTATTGAGCATCGGATCACTGGTAATCAATCCTTTTTTCGCAACAGATTGCAGCCATGCTTGATTGGGTTGTTTTCCTGCAATGAAATCTAAACCAGGTGAAAGACTCTTCCAATTTTGTCCCAATGCTTGTGTGCTGTCTTTATATCCTGGTAGGAAAGTGGTCCCACCTTCATTATAGGAGGCTCCAACTCTTTTAAGCGCTGTGATGATTCTTAGGATTGTTTTTTCTGTCCCACTAAGTTTAATGTCACTTTTCTGTTTTGGAGCTTTTGCCTGTTTATCTTTTTCTTCTATAACATTGCCATCTTTATCTTTCTTCACATTTTTATTTTTCTTAGAAGATGTTTTTGGCTGTTTGGGAGCAGGCGCAGCGCCGCTTCCATCAATGGCTCTCAAGAATCTTACTTTATTGTATAGTTGAGTAAAATTTAATTCTGCAGTTGCTCCGGCTTGATTGCTGTTTTGCAAGGTATTGCCCAAATTGATTGCCAATCTTGATGCACCCACCCAGTTATAGGTGGTACGATAAGCAACATTTAAATTGGTCCAATCTAACAATGGAAGACTACTGGTTGGTACATTATAAGTTAGATCTGCATTATGGCTATATAATGTATTTCTGCCACCTTTTAAGAAGTTTCTAAGAATGGAATCCTGTTTTGCTTTGGTATCAATTCGCCCAAAAGGCTCATCAACACGGGAATTATTGGTTGCGCGAAAATCAAAATTCAAGGATTTAGTCAAATCCCATCTTAGATTATAATTTCTGTCAACAACAAAATACTTGTCATAGGTTTCTGGAATTTTATATTTTCCGCCGCCAACATTTCTAGGTCTTATTGCTCCAAATTGTCTTCTGGTATCGATCCTGAATCCCAACAAGGATGGCATTAAGTTGAAATTGACATTTTTAATAAAATCAACCCATTTGCTTTGGATAGGTATGAGTTTTTTAAATGGTTCAATATATTTTGGTTGTTTATTGAAATTGTAACCCAGACCTCCTTGAGATTTTGCAACTTCATTGTTTTCAGTAAGTGGATTGTGTTGTTGTGTTTGTGTCAAGGAGTAGCTGAAATCAAAATTCGAAAGACTCCACAACTGAATTTTTTTATCTTGTCTTTGTGCAAATCTGACATTTGTGAAGTTGATTGTTTTGATTCCTGTATAATCAACTGCATCAGCATTGATCGAGTCTCTCTTGTTTCTGTATAACGAAAGTTTGTCTTTAAGAAGTATATCTCTGTCATAAGGGTCATATTGAGGTGAGCTTATCATTTCTGATACATTCAGAAAGAAAGGAATTTCTAATCCGAGTTGTTTTGGAAGTAATTTCCCAAGCTGTAGATTGGCAGATACATCATATTGTTTTAAGTCGTTTCTATAGCGTTCATTCACTCGTTGTTCTAGCTGTCCAAAGCCAACTGTATGCATATTGGCAGATACAGAAACAGTTCCTAGGTCAGCCAATTGAATATTCATTTGCCCGATGGCTGCCCATGCGCTGTTTTCATTTATTCCGGATAGACGAAGTTCATTGATCCATACTTCCGCATTGATGGGTCTGCCGCCACTTGCATTTTTTGGATTCTCTACACCCGCCAATATTCCTTTTATTTCAGCAAGATTGGGATTTCCAAAAATGGAAAATGTTTTTCCATTGATGGTTTTTCGATAGATGGCGGTTGCATTGTTTGTTTTTAGATTTCTTTCATTCTTTAAATCGACGAGTGTTTGTAAATCAAAATTCAATTCATTTTCAGTTGGCCAGATAACCCTCTCATCGGATGTACCAAATGGGGTCGTTTTGAGGGGATATTTGATTTCATAATAGTGATTGATATAATCTGTACCCAATCTGATTACTGCGTACAATTCACCATCATTGATTTTTGCATATTGCTTCAAGCTCTCTGCATGATAAAACATCGAAATGGTTTTATACTGTCTCAAATCATGGTTAAATCCTTTGAATACAGCCCTGCTTCTTCCTTCTTCTAAATTTAAAACAGTCATACTGAGCGCTTGCTCGTTTTGCAAAATGTTGATTCCTCCATTGCTCAGTGTTTGAACTCTCTCAATTCCGGGAGGTGTTCTATAAGGAATTGGATCTCTCTTGTCGTTTTCTTCTATGTTTACAGCAGTAACATTGAAGAAAGTATTGTCTCCAGTTTTATTCAGTGGAATATATGTTCCTGTTGTGTCTAATTCGTATGCAAAGCTTCTCCAATTGTTTCTCACCAGCTCCAATTTGGCAAACCTTAATACCACAGAGTCAGAAAAATCAGTCAAGAACATTCTGATAAAGCGGATGGATTTGAAATCTGGAATCTCACCAACTTTGCTGGTATATGCGTTGATGGGAACTCTAAATTGATACCAGATCTGATCCTGTTTTGTTCCATCAGACAATGTTACGTTCACTACTTTTTTATCAGCAATAAAGTTTTTGCCAACTTGCATGATGGGATCACCTGCAGGTTTTAAATCAATTCTATATTGAAAATATTCTTCTGCTTCGTTCAATGTATTGTCTCTGTTTAAATCCTCTCCATCTGGATATAATGT
>CAYFLQ010000109.1:0-753 GCA_964344065.1 uncultured Sphingobacterium sp.
AATTGGAACAGGCATCATTTCAAAAGAAACTGATAGTTCCATATTTATACGCAAGAAAGAAATTTTAAAAAGCAACATCGAAAAAGTTGAAATCGTAACACAATAAAAATGAAAGAGCTAAGACAAACATGGAGATGGTTCGGCCCGGATGACCCTGTTACACTGCAGGATATCAAACAAACTGGTGCAGTTGGAATTGTTACTGCCTTACATCATGTTCCGCATGGAGAAATATGGACATATGAAGAGGTGATGAAAAGAAAGCAGCTGATAGAATCACATGGACTCACATGGGATGTTGTAGAAAGCGTTACCATTCATGAAGAGATCAAAACCAGATCTGGCGAGTACATGCAATGGATAGAAAAATACAAAGAGAGCCTGAAAAACCTTGCCAAAGCAGGTTTGCGTGTGATCACCTATAATTTTATGCCTGTAAATGATTGGACAAGAACCAATCTTGATTATGAAATGCCGGATGGATCTAAAGCTCTTTATTTCAATTGGGTTGACCTGGCTGTATTTGATATTTATTTGCTTCAAAGAGAAAATGCAGAAAAAGATTACTCCTCAGCAATCAGAGATGAAGCAAAAAAGCGTCATGCTGCATATACCAAAGAAGAATTGGATCATCTTGCCAGCATTGTAATGTTTGGCATTCCAGGCGAGAAAAAAGAGACTGTTGAAGGAATGAGAGTAAAACTTGCCCGATATAAAAATATCGATGCGAATATTCTCCGCAGCAACCTCGTA
>CAYFLQ010000109.1:763-1363 GCA_964344065.1 uncultured Sphingobacterium sp.
TTCTTCTTGCAACAAATTACTCCACTGTGCGATGAACTTGGATTACAATTGGCCATTCATCCGGATGACCCTCCAACAGATATACTCGGACTCCCCAGAATCATGAAAAACATTGAAGATGTTGAGTTTATTCTGAATGCAGTGCCCAACAAAAGCAATGGCGTTTGTTTCTGCACAGGTTCATTTGGTGCAAATCCAAATAACAACCTACCAGAGATGGCAAAAAAAATTGGCAAACGGATTCATTTTACGCACTTGAGAAATGTCAAGAAAGATGCTCAAGGCAATTTCTTTGAAGATGATCACCTCGCAGGAGATAATGATATGTATGCCATCCTTAAAGAACTACTGAAGATTCAGCAGGAAGTCCCCTACCAAATATCATTCAGACCAGATCATGGTCACCAAATGATAGACGATTTGAAAAAAGTCACCAATCCAGGATATTCATGCATTGGAAGACTAAGAGGACTCGCTGAAATCAGAGGATTGCAGTTGGGGATTTTAAGGAGTATGAATGAATGAACTTCAGTTAATAGTTAACAGTTGACGGTTAACAGTTAACTGTCAACTGATTAAAAATAACCCAAAACTTATAAC
>CAYFLQ010000109.1:1373-5365 GCA_964344065.1 uncultured Sphingobacterium sp.
ATTTTAAGGAGTATGGGTGGATGAGAGGGAAGAGAGAAGAGAGAAGAGAGAAGGAAATACAAAACTCTGACAACAATTACAACAAATACAACAATTACAACTTACAACTTAAAACCTACAACCTACAACTCAAACTATGAACTATAAAAACCTATTCAGCCTCAAGGATAAAGTGATCGTCGTAACGGGAGGAACCGGTGTCTTGGGAAAAGCCTTCATTGAAGGAATTGCTGCCTTTGGCGGGAAAGTGGTTATCATCGGCAGAAATGAAACAGAAGGCAATAAAAGAGCTGATGACATCAATAAAAATGGCGGCACTGCCCTGTTTGTCAAAGGAAATGTACTCGATGTAAAAGACATGGAACATGTTCGGGATGTGGTATTGGAAAAATTTGGGAGGATTGATGGACTGTTAAACGGAGCTGGAGGCAATATGCCTCAAGGTGTCATTCAGCCAGATCAGGATGTATTCGATATGAACCTCGAAGGGCTTCAACAAGTATTGGATTTGAATTTGATGGGCACCATCATCCCTACAAAAATTTTTGGAGCAGTGATTGCCAAACAAGGTGGAGGAAGTATTGTCAACATTTCATCTGTTAGCTCCAAAGAATCCATTACCAAAGTACTAGGCTATAGTCTTGGTAAAGCTGGAGTTGACTGCTTCACAAGATGGATGGCAGTTGAAGTATCAAAAAGACACGGTGATAAAGTAAGGGTCAATGGCATCATGCCTGGATTCTTTCTTACAGAACAAAACAGAACATTGCTGACCAATCCGGATGGATCACTTACAGAGAGAGGCAATCTCGTCATCAAAAAATCACCTGGCGGAAGGATGGGCAAACCCGAAGAATTGGTTGGTGCATTGATCTATTTATTAAGTGATGCATCAGTATTTGTGAACGGAACTGATATTTATGTAGATGGCGGACTTGTTGCATTTAGTGGAATTTAATTTTCAACCATTGCTATTTTTTAAATCAACATAAAACAAACCATATGACTCCACGTAGAAATTTTATCAAACAGACTGCCAAAGCAGGCGCTGCCACTGCATTGGCTTCCATGGGCTGGACGGCCAAATCTTATGGAAATATTCTTGGCGCCAACGACAAAGTGCGTTGTGGTGTAATCGGTTTTTCCGATAGACATCGTCAGTCACACATCCCTGCATTCATGCACCATTACAAAGAAATGAACTTTGACATTGTTGCAGTTTCAGACATCTGGAAATTAAGAAGAGAAGAAGGTGTAGACTTCCTGAAAAAGAAAATGGAACACGACATCATTGGTTGTAAGAACAATGAAGAATTATATTCATTGAAAGATATCGATGCAGTATTTATTTCTACAGCTGACTTTCAACATGCTTTGCATACCATCGAAGCATTGAAAGCAAACAAAGACATCTATGCAGAAAAACCTTTTGCAGAAACCATGGAAGACAACCGTGCTGCATTAAAGGCTGCAAAAGAATCTGACAGAATCATCCAAATTGGATCTCAAAGAAGATCAGGACCCAACTACCATGCTGCTGCAAAATTCATCCAAGATGGAAAATTTGGCGACATCACCATGGTTGAACTTACATGGAATGTAAACCAACCTGGAAGATGGAGAAGACCAGATCTTGTTGCAAAATGCCATGAAGAAGATCTTGATTGGAAGCGCTTCCTCTTGAACAGACCATTTGAAAAATTCGATCCAAGAAAATATTTAGAATATCGTTTGTTCTGGCCGTATTCATCAGGCATGCCTGGTCAATGGATGAGTCACCAAATTGATACCGTGCATTGGTTCACTGGTTTAAAACATCCAAGAAGTGTTGTTGCCAATGGTGGAGTATATCAATGGAAAGATGGTAGAAGAAACTGGGATACTACTACGGCTGTATTTGACTATGGACCAAGTGATGATCTTTCAAAAGGCTTCCAGGTTGTATTCATGTCGAGGATGCACAACGGAGATGAAAATCCAAGTGAAATCTATTACAGCAATGGAGGAGAATTGAACTTGATGACCAATAAGGTTTCACCTAAAGGTGGCTTGAGAGAAGCTCCTGCACGTGCGATGAATATGAAGTCAAATTTATTGCCTGAAGTAAACCTCACTGACTTAGCTATCAAAGTTGAAGCTGGGGCAAACACAGGGGGTGATATGCTTACATCAGCACACGTCCGCAACTGGATGGAATGTGTTAGAAGCAGAAAGCAACCTAATGCACCTGTAGAGGCAGGCTACTACCACTCTATCGCAACCATCATGACAAATGCTGCAGCGAGAACTGGTCAGAAAGTTACATTTGATGAAAAGACACAAGAAGTAATGGCAGGTGGAAAGATCTTCAAATACTAATGCCAATCATACACGTGATTTTTTAAAAACGGCGGCTGCACTTGTAGCCGCCAATTTTTTCTTTGGCACCAATGTAATCGCTGTCAAGAAAATATCTCCCCTATATATTTCACCAGTCTCATTGGGATATCTCAGGATGCTGTTTGCTACTGCAGTGTTTTTTATACTGCCCTATTTGTATAATAAACACGAACGCATACAAAAGAAAGATATGCTCACCATCATTGCTGCTGCACTTACAGGCATATCATTGAATCAGATTCTTTCCATCAACGGCATAGCAAATACCAATCCCATACATGCATCACTCTTGAACATGGCGACACCCATTTTCGTTTCGATGTTGGCAGCATTTTTTTTAAAAGAATCATTTGGATGGAATAAAATAACGGGTCTTTTACTTGGCATCTCAGGTGCATGGCTGATGATCATCACGAGAAATCATGGCAGTTCACAAAATCCTGCAACCCTGTTGGGAGATACAATGGTTTTGCTGGCAGCAGTTTGCTATTCCACTTATTTGATTTTAATCAAAAAAGTAACTGGCAAATACCATTTCATTACCATACTTAAATATGTGTTTTTGATTGGTTCGATTGCAAGTACACCGTATTGCATCGGTGATTTTTTAACCATTGAATGGGGCAACATTCCTGTTGCATCACTCTATTGGCTGTTTCATGTACTTTTTTTGGCAACATTTCTGGCGTACCTGCTCATGAATTGGGGTGTTCAGCAATGGGGACCATCAAAGACAGGTAGTTTTGTATATTTTCAACCATTGTTTGGCACCTTGGCTTCCATGTTCATTTTAAACGAGGAGCTCACAGCTTTAAAAATAGTAGCAGGCTTATTGATTGTTGCTGGAGTTTGGATGAATTCTCTTCAACTACGAGGAAAGACTATTCAATAATTTTATTTTTCTGCATCCACTTTTTTAATGCGTCCATCCAGCTTTCTGAGCTTGTTTTATTAACCATACCAAATCCATGCCCTCCCTTTTCATACAAAAACAACTCTGCTTCTACCCCATTTGATTTCAATGCATCTACGTACATCAAGGAATTATCAACAGGAACCACATTGTCATCTTTAGCGTGAACTAAAAATGCAATGGGACTGTTTGCGTTGATATGCATTTCACTTGAAAAATAATTCATCATACTCTCTGTAGAATCTTTTCCCAACAAATTTTTTCTTGATCCAACATGTGAAAATTTATTGAAAGAAATAACTGGATATCCAAGAATTTGAAAGTCAGGTCGCAGAGATATCTTTTTGTTTTCTTTTATTTTAACATCGTCATAATGAACAGCCAGAGAACTCGCCAAATGCCCACCAGCTGAGAAACCCATGATGCCTACCTTGTTTGGATTCACATTCCATTCTTTTGCATTTTCTCTAACAAGTTGTATAGCTCGTTGTGCATCTTGCAATGGTGCAAATTTTTTATCCGGCTGATGTTCGTCTGAGGGAATTCTATATTTTAATACCAATGCATGTACACCAATACTATTAAAATATGTTGCAACGTCGGTTCCCTCATGTGATGCAGCTAAAATTCTATATCCGCCACCAGGACAAATAACCACGCAAGGCTTTGCATCATTTCCACCTGCCGAAAAAAACTGATA
>CAYFLQ010000110.1:0-5353 GCA_964344065.1 uncultured Sphingobacterium sp.
ATTTTTAGCAAGCAAGCTGATTTGCTCTTGCGTTTTCTTTGCATCGCCGACTCCGTCTACCATTGACTGGCTTGCTTTAGCAAGATTCTCATAGAAAGTATTCATCATCTTAAGATGATCAGTCATATCTCCAAGTTCAGACTCATATATCTTATTCAAAGAGCCTAAATTTTTATTCAAGGTTGCCATTTGCTCATGGAACATCTTAGAACTATCTGCAGCTGCATTGAATTGCTGGAGCGATTGTGCAGTAGATGAGTATGCGTCTTTAAGTGAAGTAAGCGCATTGGCAGCTTCATTTGTTTTGTTGGTGAAATTGGCTGATGCTGATGCCATGTCCCCAACTGCTGCAATGCCTTGAATAGTGGTATTCAACTTTGCGAAACTTTCATTCAGTTTCTTCAAATTATCAGCACTGATTTCTTTTTCAACCAATTTTTTCAACTCATCGTTAGAAGATGAATTGTCTGTATTCTTTTTCAAAGCCTCTGCAAGATCTGCCATCTCATTTTGAGGTGGGATGAATGCATAGAGCAAAAAGATCGCTGCTTCAGTCAACAAACCAATAGTCAACATATAATCTGCAAATGACTTATGCAAAATTTTAGCCCAGGCGCCGAATATAACGACAGCTGCACCTACACTCACTACGGTGTTTACTCTTTTTTCGATTTTTTTTGATTGTTCAGACATGTAGAGGGTTTTAAAAATGTTGAATTATTTTTTTGCCATTGGCGGAAGATCAATTACACAACGAAATCCTATGTATGATTTGGCTGTATCTTGATATTCATATGCACGTGAACTGTTTTGTAGAAAATAGCCGATATCTTTCCAGCTGCCACCTCTGATCACCTTACGTTTCATTCGAGGAGGATCTGATTCAAGGGCATTGTATCTGATGTCGGGATTCAAATCATGTTGAAAATTGTATGCTCCTTCGTAGAACAATGAAGATGTCCACTCTGCAACATTTCCAGCCATATTATATAAACCAAAATCGTTTGGCCAATAGGCATCTGCTCTTACAGTATACAATCCGCCATCTTCTGGATAATTACCTCTGCCTGGTTTGAAGTTGGCAAGCAAACATCCTTTTTTGTTTCTTAAATATGGACCGCCCCATGGATATGGAACTTGTGAACGTCCACCTCTTGCTGCATATTCCCACTGAGCTTCTGTTGGTAATCTGAAATCAGATTCAGCCATTCGCCCTTTGGATTCCAAAAATGAATTTAAATATTGTGTTCTCCATGCACAAAATGCACTGGCTTGTTTCCAGTTAACACCCACCACAGGATAATTGCCATAGGCAGGGTGAGAAAAATACTTCTTAGCGTATGGTTCATTGTATGAATAACTGAAATCACGGATCCATACCAATGTATCAGGATAAATAGCTGTGCTGTCTCTTACAATAAAAGCACCGCGAGGCTTACCTGCATTTTCCCTTTTTGCAATTTCCTTTAAATCAAAATATTCTGATTTATACAACAACTTCTTTACATCAATTTCTTTTTTACCGTTGATGCGATTGTCTGGAGTGATGATCAACGCACTTAGCTGCTCTTGCATCTTCGCATCATTCCATTTGATGGCTTTTGCTTTTGTCCAATCAATATATGTTGAGCCATCCGGGGTTTGCTTGGTATAATTTAACACAGTTGCAGCAACAGAATCTCTAACCCAAAGCACAAACTGACGGTACTCATTGTTGGTAATTTCTGTTGCGTCCATCCAGAAATCATTCATGGAGATTTGCTTGTTTCTTGCTGTGTATGACGCACTCACATCTTCATCAGATGGACCCATGTGGAAGGTTCCAGCAGGGATATACACCATGCCAAAGGGTCTGGGGAAAATGTACTTTCCACCAACCTCGGCGCCTTTCATTTGACCATCGCTGATCGCTGTTTTTTTAGATTTCCCAAAGCTGCCACAACTACTGATGAATACCAATAGTATCAAGGATGCTGAAAAATGAAGCAAATTGCCTTTCATTTTGATTTCAGGTTTAGTAAGCATATCAACAAATATATATCAATTTATAGTATTGGATTTTAACGTAACCCCTTAATAATCTAAATTTTAACAAGGCTAAAACAGGAAGTTAAATGGAGGTAAAAACGGTGGATTTAGCTCATTATTGCCCTATTCAGCTCCAGATATTGTTAACAAAAGCTTAAGAGCTTCCTGAGCTGTGGTCACCGGAGATTGACATGCATAGTCTTTACAAACGAATATTTTTGTGCTGTTCAAAGCTGGTCGATTCAATAACAAGGGTATTTTATCATCTGTTTCCGTAGAAAGCACTGTGATTTTATTAGGGTAAAACCTTGATTGAATCTCTTTGGAAAGGTCCAAGGCCTCCTCTCCCACAATGGCCAACTCTGCCATTCCACGGTACAATTCAATATATAGATTACCCCATTTGCCAAAGGATGTTGGGTATCGAGTTAGTTTATTTTCTACACCCTCAAGCATGTTGTATGACCGTTCTTTCCATGAGGGCAGATCAAATAAAACTCCTAACCGAAACAGTAATATGGCCATCATGCTGTTTCCACTGGGCGTAGCACCATCATACAAATCTATTTTCCTTACCAAGACATCCTTATGAAAATCAGGTGTATAATAGAAGTAAATGCCTTGCTCATCACTGAAATGCTCCAAAACATACTGAGTGATTTGTTGTGCCTGATGTAAATATTCAAGATTTGCGGTAGCCTCATGAGCTGATAATAACTGCTGAATCAAATAAGCCAGATCATCTAAAAAAGCTGGAAACTTTGCATCTCCGTTTTTAAAGGTATGCCTCCACTGCTGATGATGGCTATCAAAAAAATGTGTGAGCAGAAACCCCGTATTTTTTTCAGCTGCTTCCCTCCAAGAACATTCATCAAATACCACTGATGCCTGAAACAAAGCAGTCGACAACAAGGCATTCCATCCCAAGATCATTTTATCATCCAACCCAGGACGAACACGATATGATCGAGCTTTCAAAAGGCGCGCTCTGAGATCAATCAATTGTTGTTTGGTCGATTCAATTGGAAAGGCTTTTTCTTTTGCCCATGCTTCTACAGTCTGATTCCGATATAAAATATTAACATGTTCCCAGTTGCCATCCTGTTTTACATGAAAAAAATCACTTAATTCTTTTGCATCCTCACCGGCTATGGCATCGAATTCATCTTTGGTCCACACATAAAATTTCCCCTCCACTCCTTCACTGTCCGCATCCAATGCTGCATAAAATCCACCGTCTTCATGAAGCATTTCTCGAAGAACAAAGCCAATAGTTTGATATACCACCTCACGAATCTCTTCGTCTTTGGTCAATTGATACGCTTCGGTCATTGACATCAGCAACAGCGCATTGTCATATGCCATTTTTTCAAAATGTGGCACTTTCCATTGAGCATCCGTTGAATACCTACAAAACCCGCCGCCTATATGGTCATACATTCCTCCCTGCATCATTTTCTTAAGACTCAACACTGCATGCTGTAATGCATCATCATCACCAAAATAAAGGTGATACCTCAATAAAAATTGAATGGAATAGGTTTGAGGAAATTTAGGTGCCTGACCAAAACCGCCATACAGCTTATCTGCAGACGACATCAATTGATGATATATTTTTTCAACTTGATGTTTTGTACATTTCTCTTCAAGAGGAATAGCTATGTTCAACTCCTGCTTTGGAAGGGCTTGATTGGATGTTCGTAAATGATCCAACAAATGGTTTGCCTGCTCTTCAATTTCTTTCCTTCGTTTGATAAATGCATCATGCAATTGAACCAACAATTCCTTCCAAGAGATTCGCTGATGCATGGTCAGTGGCGGGAAATACGTGCCCCCATAAAAAGGTTTCCCATCTGGTGTCAAGAACATGTTCAACGGCCACCCGCCTTGTCCAGATATGGCCTGCAATGCATCCATGAAGAAATGATCCAAATCCGGCCTCTCTTCTCTATCTACTTTGATGCAGACAAAATACTGATTCATCAAATAGGCGGTGGAGGGATCCTCAAAACTTTCCTTTTCCATTACATGACACCAATGACAGGCAGAATATCCAATGCTCACCAAGATGAGTTTATCTTCTTTGTTGGCTTTCTCCAATGCCTCTTCACACCAAGGATACCAGTCCACTGGATTATGTGCATGCTGAAGTAAATAAGGACTGCTTTCGCTTGCCAGTCGATTTGTCGGCTTCATGAAAAAACCCGCTGATGCGGGCCGAATTTATTTAGATGAAAGATTTTCCTTCAGAAACTTATCCAATGCAGCAACCATAGACGGAACCTGTGGCTCGGGAGCCTTGACCTTCAGAGCCAGCCCTGCGTCTTCAATGGACTTAGAGGTATTGTTTCCAAACGCACCCAAGAGGGTTCCATTTTGATGAAAATTGGGGAAATTCTCCAACAAGCTTTTAACACCGCTTGGTGTAAAGAAACAAATCAAATCAAAATCGTGGATGGATATTTTTGACTTCACATCACTGCTGATGGTTCTATACATATATGGAGTAACAAATTCACATCCATGGGTCTTAAGCCAGTTAACAATTTCATTGTCCTGCTGATTCTCAGAGCAGGGATACATGAATTTCTCATTCTCTTTATGTCGGTTGATGACATCAAACAACCCTTTGTTGGTTCCGTCTGCACTGAAGAAAACTTTTCTTTTTCTATATAGAATGAACTTCTGAAGATAGAGTGCCACAGATTCACTGATGCAGAAATATTTCGTGTCTTGAGCAACAGCAAATTTCATCTCTTCACAAATTCTGAAGAAATGATCAATGGCGTTTTTGCTGGTAAGAATAACCCCTGTATAGTTTCCGATTTCTACTTTTTGCTTGCGAAACTCTTTGCACGGAATTCCTTCTAATTGAATGAATGGCAGGAAATCCATTTGAACGTCATACTTAAGGGCAAGTTCAAAGTAAGGTGATTTGGGGGATTCAGGTTTAGGCTGGGTAATAAGAATTTTCTTAACGGATTTTTGGCCGCTGCTTACTGATTTCTTTCCTGTTTTTGACATACCCACAATCAAATAATGCGCAAAATTACTAAAAAAATAGTTGAGCAACCCCAATTGGCAAAGCTCTTAACTAAATTTTTCCGACATGTGGAAAAGTTATGCCATAAACCCTGTTCAAATAGAGTTCAGTCATACAAAATGCCCTAAATCGCTATGTCTGTTAAGAGAAAAATTGACTCAGATGCAAATTTTAGCAATATGGCTGTGGGAAGCAATTCCAGCGAGACAAATGCTAGTAAAATATTGAAAAATCCCGCCTTGGTTTGTCCAATAAATATTCTAAACGCATTGAACAACCTCA
>CAYFLQ010000111.1:0-5349 GCA_964344065.1 uncultured Sphingobacterium sp.
AGATATAATTTTCTGCAGTAGGTTTTTTGAAAACACTTTCTTCAATATGGGCATGCACATCAATAAATCCTGGTGCAACAATCTTGTTTTTTGCATCGATGATGGTAGCACTGGGATATTTAGCTGCGAGTCCTTTCCCAACACCAATGATTTTATTTTGTTGGATGGCAACATCTGCGCGGTACCAGCCATTTCCGGTTCCATCCACAATTCTTCCGTTGGTAATCACATAATCTGCTTGTCCGTTGGACGCCTTAAAAAAGAATCCGAAGAGCAGGATCAGTAAACTCTTTTTCATATCAGTTGTTTTGGATTTAAAAGGTAAGGATTCTTTTTAAAGTTTGTACATTAGGATATGGATATCAAAGTATTCATCACAGGCGGAACATTCGATAAAGAGTACAATGAACTCACGGGTGAATTATTTTTTAAGGAAACGCACTTGCATGAAATGTTGCGACTTGGGAGATCGAACCTCAACTTGGATATCACCACGCTGATGATGATTGATAGTTTGGATATGAAGGATGATCACCGGAAGCTGATTGCTCAAGCATGTGTAGAAGCGCCGCATGAAAGAATCATCATAACGCACGGCACTGATACCATGGCCATTACAGCAAAATATCTTGCAGATACTATTACAGAAAAAACCATTGTCCTGACAGGAGCAATGGTTCCTTATAAATTTGGCAGTAGTGATGGGCTCTTCAATCTTGGTAGTTCCTTGGCCTTTGTGCAAACCCTTCCACATGGTGTATATGTTGCCATGAATGGAAAATATTTTGAAGGCCACAACGTCCGCAAGAATAAATCAACGGGAGAGTTTGAGTTGATTAAATAAAAAAACCAGAGATTGCTCTCTGGTTTCATGAATGGGTAAGTAAGCTAGAGTACGTTATCTCTTTTCCAATAACTTGAAGAATTGATCCAACTGAGGAAGTACAACAATACGCGTTCTGCGGTTTCTTGCTTTTCCTTCAGCAGTAGAATTGTCTGCAATAGGCTTGTACTCTGAACGACCCGCTGCAACCAATTGAGCAGGATTCAAACCATATTGCTTTTGCAACAATCTTACAATGGTAGTAGCACGCTTCACAGACAAATCCCAGTTGTCTTGCATCAAATCATTTCCATTCATTGAAACATTGTCTGTATGCCCTTCTACCATGTATTCCAAATCTGGTTGCGCTTTCAATACAGTAGCAACTTTGCTCAATACTGCTTTCGCTTTGTCATTTACATCAAAGCTTCCTGTTTTGAACAATACCTTATCAGAAATATCAACATACACCACTCCTTTGTCAACTTTGATGTTCACATCTTGATCGCTCAAGTCGCCCAACGCTCCTTTCAAATTCATCACCAACGCCATGTTCAAAGAATCTTTTCTTGCAGCAGCCTGCTGTATAGATTGGATATAAGAATCTTTTGCTCCAATATTGTCCAATGATTTTTTAATGCTCTCAGCCTGTGATGATGAAATCACAGATAAATCTTCCAACTGCTTTAACGCTACGTTGTTGTTCTTCTTCAACAAATCAACCTGATCTTTCAAAGAAGCAATCTGCGCTTCTCTTTGTGCATCAGCAATGGCACGCTGACGATCAGCTTCCGCCTTTTCATCTTTACATGCTCTTGTTTCTTTTTGAGATGTAATCAGTTGTGTGTTCAAAGACGCATACTTGTCATTCAATGCCTGATATTTCTTGGTGCTTACACAAGAAAATAATGTTCCTACCATTAACAGAGGCAATAAAAAATGTTTAGTTTTCATTGTAATTTTCTTTTTAAAGAATTGACATTACGCAAATATAATATCTAATTATTTATCATCCATATCTATTGTTCTCACAAATGCACTTCGTTTCGGCGCTGGCATTGCACTGTGCTCACCACGAATACCTTTCCACAACACTTCACTGAATTCAAAATCATTTACACGATCCTCTTTGCTGAAATCAAATGTTTTGCTCTTGCGGGCAAGAATACCGTCTTTTTTATTTACCTCGGTAATGTCAACCTTTGCTGGCAATGCATGAAAAATTTTATTGTTGGGTATCTTATTGAAACTCCGCCACATCGGCGTTGCAGCTGCATCATATTGCGACATAGGCGACATGCCTAAAATCAACTCAATGGTTCTTAACATAGAAGAAGTACTGTAAGGAGTATGATCAATAAAGCCGCGTTTCACATACCCGCCAGCAACATAGGCCGTTGTTCGGTGTGCATCCACATGATCAGGACCATTCTGTGCATCATCTTCCACAATGAAAACAACCGACTGCTCCCAGATAGGCGACTTCGATAAATGCTCCACAAACAATCCAATGGCCCAGTCATTGTCGGCCACATGCGCAAACGGAGTTGGCCTTCCTAAACTCATGCCCTCTGTATGATCATTGATAATGCGCAATGTATTCAACTGCGGTACTGCATTCACTTTCAACAAAGAATCGAATTCACGTTTCCACTGGTTCACCCTGGTCGTGTCCCTCACTGTTTGATCCCAACTCGTGTAGTATGGACAAAAATGTCCTTCCAAAATTTTTAAATTGGGTTTGTAATCATCCGCAAACTCACCATAGGTTCTGTAACTCACCCCATGCTTCTTTGCATTCCCCCAAATAAAATCTCCTTTGTTGTTGGCAGCAAGTGTTCTTCCCTCAGCATCATAATCTCCACCTCTTCCACCATACGACGTTGGCCAGTTCTTCTCCAAATAATCTGTTGCATAGGCCCCGAATGTCCAGTTATGCCCATCTGCACTCACTTCCCCATCCACATAAAAATTATCCAACAACACAAATTCTTTCACCAGCTTATGTTGATTGGGGGTGATGTTTTCTCCAAACAACAACAAACTGGTATCTCCGTTTCCACCCGGCACATCTGCCAACACTTGATCATAGGTCCTGTTTTCCTTGACGATATAAAATACATGTTTAATGGGTGATGGATCTCCCACTTTCATTGGAATCGGATTGCCGGGTTCTCCAGCTGCCAACAATTCTTTTTCTTTCGAATACGGCGTATTGGAATACACTGCTCTTGAATACAATCCCAATGCTTGTTCCGTGGGTTCTTCAAATATGCTCATGGTGCCTTTGAAGAGCCCCCCGATATACTGCACCGCCGCTGGTTTTGCTGCATCCCCTTGTTGAAAAATTACTTTTTCTTTTTTCTCAACAGGACTCGGACCATTAGGATTTGCCATGGAATTGAATCCCTTTCCATTGGTAACAAATACTTTTTTGCCTACTACTTTCACATTGGTTGGATACCATCCAACTGGAATAAATCCCAATGATCTGCTCGATCCCATTTTTTCTACTTCAAAAACGGCCAATGCATTGTTGTCTGCATTGGCGATATACAAACGTTCTTCATCCGCAGACAATGCAAGTCCATTGCTGGTTGACCCAGGAACTGCATCTGCATACAGTGCAGCATTGAGTGTTTCCATCACTTTCATATCACTGGTACGAATGACTGAAACGGAGTTATCATTTGAATTGGCAACATACAGTTGATCTCCTTTTTTATTGATGATGATTTCATTTGGATTATCGCCAACATGCACTCGAGAGATGACATTCCCATCATTAGCATTCATCTTCAACACTTGATCCCCTCCCCAAAGGGATACATATAATATGGTACGGTCTGGCGAAAGCACACAGCTGTATGCTTCTGCACCCAATGCAATTTTTTGAAGGATTTTTTTGGTGGATGTTTGAATGATATAAAGTGATCGATTGTCTCTTGTAACAGCATACAACAAATTCTTTTTGCTGTTGATGGCAATGCCAGCTGGTCCCACTTTATTTGGCCAGGGATCACCCAATGGGATGGAATCAATTAATTTCAGATGATCTCCTTTGGTGGCATACACATTGATCCTGTTATCATGTCCTGCTGATACATACAGCAACTGATCGTCATCTGAAAATGCAAGTCCGTACCAAGCCTTGTCGATCACCATCAGATCAAGTACTTGTTCAGTAGCTACATCTATATATTGTATAGAATGGCCACTCTGACCATTGTTGCTCACCGCCAAGCGCTTCCCTGAATGGGAAACTGCCATGTTCAAGGGGAGGTCGCCCAATGGCACTGTTCTTCCGACGGGAGTGAGGGACCAACCATTGGGAAGGGTGACGGGAGTTGGCAGTTGACTGTTGGCGGTTGTGAAAGACAGCAAGAGGGCAGCGAGTAAAAAGATTCTCATGTTGATTGATTAGGATACATAAATGTAAGCCGGATGTGGGTAAAAATTTTTTGCAGGCGCGGGATTAAATGCGTAAATTGATATAGATTTTTGTTACCGGTAGCTTGCCGGAATTTTCTTGTTTGTTTTCTCATGTCTACCCTGCTGGTTGTTTTTCCAGCAGGGTTTTTTGTATAAAACACTAATAATTTTAGTGGAAAAAATGCTAAAAAAATTAGTTTATTAAATTTGGATGGTTTACCTTTACCCTCTCAAACAATTATTATTATGTCAAACAATGAAAAATTAAAAGCGCTGAAACTCACGCTGGACAAGATTGAGAAGGATTATGGAAAGGGTAGCGTGATGATGATGAATGAAAAGGGTGAAGCGCAAATTGAAGTGGTTTCAACAGGATCGATTGGATTGCATGCAGCCCTGGGTATCGGCGGATTGCCAAAAGGAAGGGTGATTGAGATATACGGACCAGAAAGCTCGGGTAAGACAACCATAGCCACCCACGTTATTGCAGAAGCCCAGAAAAAAGGAGGTGTTTGTGCCATCATCGATGCTGAACATGCATTCGACAGTGCCTACGCAAAAAAACTGGGTGTGGATGTGGACAATCTTTTGATTTCTCAGCCGGATTATGGAGAGCAGGCGCTTGAAATTGCAGACCGCTTGATACTTTCCGGAGCATTGGATGTAGTGGTGATTGACTCTGTAGCTGCGCTGGTTCCTAAAAGTGAATTAGAAGGAGAAATGGGTGATAGCAAAATGGGATTGCATGCGAGGCTGATGAGCCAGGCATTGAGAAAATTAACTGCAACCATAAGCAAAACAAATACCATCTGCATCTTCATCAACCAATTGCGCGAAAAAATTGGTGTGATGTTTGGTAACCCAGAAACAACAACTGGTGGTAATGCATTGAAGTTCTATTCATCGGTTCGTCTCGATATTCGCAGAGCCGCTCAAATCAAAGACGGCGAAGAAGCCATCGGCAACCGCGTAAAAGTAAAAGTGGTGAAAAACAAAGTGGCTCCTCCATTCCGCTCAGCAGAATTTGATATCATCTTCGGTGAAGGTATTTCCAAATCAGGTGAGATCATCGACATGGGTGTTGAATTGGGCAT
>CAYFLQ010000112.1:0-5314 GCA_964344065.1 uncultured Sphingobacterium sp.
GAGGAGGATTTGCTTGCAAAATAATGAATATCAGTACGTTACGTTATTTTATGGCTAAATTTTGACAATTCTGAAGTTGATTTAACAAATCATTGAAGAAATCATACATTTTTTATTATTTCATAGAAAGCAAATGCAGCAACTGTGAATGCTTAATTTTGCAAAAATTTATTCAGGATCCCTGAAGAAAATACAACCAACATGTTTGAAAATCTCAGTGAAAAAATTGCATCAGCGTTTAAGCAAATTAAAGGCGAGGGAAGGATAACCGATCTAAACATTGCCAATACCATCAAAGATATTCGCAAGGCGTTGCTTGATGCCGATGTCAATTTCAAAATTGCAAAAGAATTTACAGATCGTGTCAAAGACAAGGCAATTGGACAAAAAGTATTGACTGCTGTAAGTCCTGGTCAATTGATGGTCAAAATCGTACAAGATGAACTGACTTCGTTGATGGGAGGTGCTGCAAGCAGTTTTGAGATCAATGGAAATCCTGCTGTAATATTAATTGCTGGTTTGCAAGGATCCGGTAAAACAACTTTCAGTGGAAAATTGGCCCACTTCCTTAAAACCCAAAAAGGAAAATCCCCTCTGTTGGTTGCTGGGGACGTTTATCGTCCTGCTGCTGTAGACCAACTTAAAGTATTGGGTTCTCAAATAGGTATAGACGTATATGCAGAACCAGAAAATAAGGACCCCAGAACAATTGCTGAGCATGCCCTTCAATATGCAAAATCCAATAATAAAAATGTTGTAATCGTTGATACGGCTGGTCGTTTGGCTATTGATGAAGAGATGATGAATGAAGTGGCAGGTTTGAAGAATTTTCTGAAACCTCAGGAAATACTTTTTGTGGTGGATGCTATGATCGGCCAGGATGCAGTGAATACTGCAAAGGCATTCAATGATCGATTGGATTTCACAGGTGTGGTGTTGACTAAATTAGATGGCGACACAAGAGGTGGTGCTGCATTGTCAATCAAATACACCGTTCAAAAGCCCATCAAGTTCGCAAGCAGTGGTGAAAAGATGGATACACTGGATGTCTTTCACCCAGATAGAATGGCCCAGCGAATTTTAGGCATGGGTGATATCGCGACACTTGTTGAAAAAGCACAAGCTCAATTTGATGAGGAGCAGGCAAAGAAGTTAGAGAAGAAAATAAAAAAGAATCAGTTCGATTTCCAGGATTTTCTTGATCAACTCCAACAAATCAAAAAAATGGGGAACCTCAAAGATTTGATGGGGATGATCCCTGGTTTAGGAAAAGCTGTAAAGGACATTGATATCAGTGATGATGCGTTTAAAGGGGTGGAATCTATCATCAAATCCATGACACCCGAAGAAAGACAGAACCCCGACATCATCGATATGAACAGAAAGAAAAGGATATCAAAAGGCTGTGGAAGAGATATGAATGAAATCAACCAATTCTTTAAACAATTCGACCAGATGAAGTCCATGATGAAAAACATGAACAACATGCCTTCATTGGGCAGAATGGGCAGAAGGTGATTTAACGCATTAATTATCAATGGATTTGTTTATTAATCTCATATCCTCTATCTTTGCCGTCCGAAAAATTTATTGATCACCCACTAAAAATTTTTATTTTTTATGGCTGTTAAAATCCGACTCCAGCGTCATGGAAGCAAAAAGCGTCCATTTTACTTCATCGTGGTAGCAGATTCTCGTTCACCACGCGATGGTAAGTTTATCCAAAAAATAGGAACTTACAATCCACTCACTCATCCTGCAACAGTTTTGGTTGACCGTCAGCAAGCATTGGAATGGTTAAACAATGGTGCACAACCAACAGACACCGTTCGCAAAATTCTTTCTACGAAAGGTGTATTGTATTTGAAGCACTTGTTGCGTGGTGTAACACTTGGTTTGTTCGATCAAGAAGCTGCTATGACCAAGTTTGAAGCATGGCACCAAGACCAAGAGTCTAAGTTGAGAGCAAGACAAGATGCTGCTGCAAAAGAACGTCGTGCACGTCGCATGGAAGCTGCAAAACCTAGACCAAAGAAAGCTGCACCAGCAGCACCAGAAGCAGATCAATCTGCTGAGGCTGCACCTGCTGCTGAATAAATAAATCAAAGTAACTTTAAGAGCCTCGTACATTACGAGGCTTTTTTTATGATGGATCACTACGTAGTCATAGGAAAGTTTGTCTCCACTTTTGGTGTCAAAGGAGAGTTGGTACTCGAGCATCATTTGGGAGAAGATGTTGATGCAACTGCAATAAAAGTAATTTTCATTGAAGAGAAAGGTGGAAAATTCATGCCCTATTTTGTTGCTTCAGCAAAAGTTAAATCCGATCATGAATTACTCATTGTATTGGAAGGCTTTGATGCACCCGAGAAAGTAAAAGTATTTTTGAGAAAGCAGATCTGGTTGCCTGAACAGGAGGTAAAAGTACGTGCCTCAAAAAATTCACCCATTGCATTACTGGGATTTTCCGTTTTTGATCAGCGAAAGGCATTGGGAAAAGTATTGGAAGTAATCGAACAACCTATGCAAATTCTCCTGAGGGTCGATTTTAAGGGAAACGAAATTTTTGTTCCCCTCAACGAAAGTACATTGGTCAATATTGATCATAAAAAGGAAAAAATTACAGTAGAACTTCCTGAAGGACTTCTTGATATTTATATAAATTGAACATGCATTTTTCATAAGCATGTCGGTTCAACAATCTTACATAGCACATTTTGACCTGGATGCATTCTTTGTATCAGTAGAAAGAATACTCGATCCATCACTGGAAGGAAAACCACTGATCATTGGAGGTTCCAAAGACAGAGGAGTTGTTAGCACTTGTAGTTATGAAGCTAGAAAATTTGGTGTGCACTCCGCCATGCCAATGGCAAGGGCGCATGCACTTTGTCCTGATGGAATTTTTATGAAAGGTTCAACTGGGCACTACAGTAAATTCTCTCAATGGGTTACAGACATCATATCCGCCAAAGCTCCTTTGTTTGAAAAAGCATCTATTGATGAATTTTATATTGATTTAACAGGAATGGATCGGTTTTTTGATCCATTGAAATGGACCATTGATCTGCGAAATGAAATCATCGAAACCACCAGGCTTCCCATTTCGTTTGGATTGGCATCGAATCGAATGGTAGCAAAAATTGCCACCAATGTTGCGAAGCCAAACGGGTATATACAAGTATTACCCGGAAAAGAAAAAGAATTTTTGGGTCCCTTGCAGGTTGGAAGTATTCCAGGAGTTGGTGAACATACGCTCATGAAAATGCATGAGCTTGGCATATTGTATATACAGGATCTTGCAACATATCCTGTTCATTTACTTGAACTTAATTTTGGGAATTATGGTCTGGTGCTTTCAAGAAAAGCCAATGGCATTTCTGATGCTGAAGTTTATACTGAATACGATGCAAAATCTGTTTCAACCGAACATACATATTTTGAAAACATACACGATATTTCATTTCTGGAAGATTCACTGTTGAAAATGTCTGAAAAACTGGGATATGAATTAAGGCGCGATCAAAAATCTTCAAAATGCATTGCGGTTAAAATTCGATATCCTGATTTTGAAACACATACCAAACAAATTAGCATTGCTCCCACCTCATTTGATGATGAAATTTTTACAACTGCTAAACAGCTCTTTCATCAATTATACGATGTCAAAAAGAAAATTCGATTGTTGGGAGTTCGATGCAGTGAATTAACTGGCATACCCCTGCAAACCAATTTGTTTGAAAATACGATGCAGAAATCAAGCCTCTATCAGGCAATCGATGATGTAAAATCAAGATTTGGCAAAACCTCGGTTGGGAAGGCGGGCAATAAGAAAAAATAAAGTCTACTTAATTAGTAGGATAATAAAAAATAGCGTACATTTGTCGAAAATAATTTTACAATGGCATTACATCTGGGCGATGACGCACCCAATTTCAAAGCATTGACAACAGTGGGTGAAATTGATTTTTATGAGTATTTAGGTGAATCATGGGGCGTGTTGTTTTCGCACCCTGCTGATTTTACGCCGGTTTGTACAACTGAATTGGGACGGACTGCTTTGTTAAAAGAAGAATTTACTAAGCGCAATGTTAAAGTGCTTGCTGTAAGCGTCGATCCAATTGATAAACATAAAGAGTGGGTGAACGATATCAATGAAACACAACACTGCAGCGTTGATTTTCCGATCATTGCAGATGAGGATAGAACAGTTGCAAGTTTGTATGATATGATTCATCCAAATGCATCTGCAACCTTTACCGTACGTTCATTGTTCATTATTGGTCCTGATAAAAAATTAAAATTATACATCACCTATCCTGCATCAACAGGAAGGAATTTTGTTGAAGTCCTCCGTGTGATTGATTCATTGCAATTGACCGCAAAACACAGTGTAGCCACTCCAGCAGATTGGAAACACGGCGAAGATGTAATTGTTGTTCCTGCTGTATCAACAGAAGATGCAATTAAAAAATTCCCTAAAGGTGTGAAGGTGGTGAAACCATATTTAAGATACACGCCAGAACCATAAAGGAATGACTACCTTTGCTGCATGTCACAAGCAGCAAAGCCCAATATCAGAAATCTCAGCAAAGAACAAATTGCTGATTTCCTTGAGTCCATTGGGGAGAAAAAATTTAGGCTCCAACAAATTTGGGAATGGTTATGGCAGAAACATGCCTTTGATTTCCAAGCCATGTCCAACCTTTCAAAAACCCTCCGTGCTCAGTTGGAGGAGGCTTTTTCTTTTCCATCTTTAACGGTTCATTCAACCCAGTACAGCGAAGATGGAACCATCAAAGTTGGATTCAAAACTTTTGACGGGCATTTTGTGGAAGGAGTCTTGATACCAACAGAAGATAGAATTACTGCTTGCGTTTCTTCACAAATAGGATGTAGTCTTAGCTGTAAATTTTGTGCAACAGGTTATTTAGGTCGAAAACGAAATTTAAATTTCGATGAGATATATGATGAAGTTGTATTGTTAAATCAATTATCTCATCAACACCATGAGAAGAAGCTTACCAATATTGTTTTCATGGGAATGGGCGAGCCCTTGCTAAACTATAGAAATGTGTTAAGGGCCATTGAACGAATCACTGCAACGGATGGTTTGGCCATGAGTCCACGCAGAATAACCGTTTCAACAGCAGGTGTAGCGAAAATGATCCAGCAGTTAGGGGATGATAAAGTGCGCTTTAAGCTTGCGCTCTCTTTGCATGCTGCCAATGATAAGAAGCGTGACCAAATCATGCCAATCAATGAAACAAATGATCTTAAATCATTGATTGAAGCACTGAATAATTTCTATAAA
>CAYFLQ010000113.1:0-5308 GCA_964344065.1 uncultured Sphingobacterium sp.
GTCAAAGACTATGACGTTGATAGGCTATAGGTGTAAAACTGGTAACAGTAAAGCCAAGTAGTACTAATTGCCCGTAAGCTTTAATTTTTTTTTATTACTCCGTTTACAACCCCCAATATGATCATCTTATTATTCCCAATTTTCGGGAAAGCGTCTTATGGTGCTTTTGCCGAGGGTGTTCACCTCTTCCCATACCGAACAGAGTAGTTAAGCCCCTCATGGCCGATGGTACTAGATTTTTCTGGGAGAGTAGGTAGGTGCCATATTTATTTAAACCCTGATCGTTCACTCGATCAGGGTTTTTTATTTTATATACACCAACTCCTCTATCATTTACTATCTTCCCCCCATGATCTTACCCTTGATCATTCTACTGCATTCATTTCAGCTTGCTTCACATACCCAAGACTCCCTAAAAGTCTTCCACATCAACGGCTTTGCACAAGGCACCACATATGCTACTACCTATTACGCACATGAAAAAATGATCGATCCATCTGAAGTAGATGCTTTGCTACTTCAAATCGATTCCTCTCTCTCGCTTTACAAACCATATTCGCTTATCACTCAATTTAACCATCATCAACGAAGCGTTCAATCCGACCAACACCTTCATAAAGTTGTTCAGAAAGCCATTGAAGTTTCAACCTCCACCCACCATGCATTTGATATCACTTGTAAACCACTCATTGATCTCTGGAACAAACAATTATCAAACAATAAAAAACCATCTGAGCAACAACTTATTCAAATAAAAAATATAATTGGATCCCAACACCTCCAGCTTGCACATGATAGCCTGATCAAAGATGCACAACTGGTGCAAATTGATTGTGATGGCATCGCACAAGGATATTCGGTCGACCAACTGGCTAAACTTTTTTTAGAAAAAAATATCCAAGACTTTATCATTGAAATTGGTGGCGAAGTATATAGTAATGGACACCCACCTGGTAAATCCAATTGGGATGTTGCAATTCATGCATACGCAAGTGAACCAAACGAACATTCCTCTCTTGTAGTCAAACTATCAAACTATGCAATTACCACATCTGGCAGATTGAGTAAGTATACACAAATGAATGCTGAATATTTTAGCCATGTCTTCAATCCTACCACAGGACAACCCGTCAATAATAATATCATTGCAGTTACGGTGCTGGCTAAAGATGCAATGACAGCAGATGCACTTGACAACGCATTCATGGTAATGGGAATGGATCAATCCATGCAATGGTTGGCCAACCATCCAGATATTGGAGTCTTGTTTCAATTCATGGACATGAATGGAAATATTCAAAGAAAATCAAACATATTTTTTCAGCAATATCTCACTTATTAAGGAACATCAAATCCATTGGATGCCCTTAATAACATATGCCATTCTTCGTTGGTCATTTCTATGGAACCCGCTGCCATCGCTGCTTGTATGCGTTCAATTTTGGTCGTTCCCAATACAGGCACAATGCCTGCGGGATGTTTTAACAACCAAGCGATTAATATCTGATCAAAACTTGCATTGTATTTCTCACCCAGCATGCTTGCCATAGATATGATCCTTCTGCTTTTTTCATCTTCCACATCCAAGTGAATCTTTCCGCCACCCAAGGGTGACCATGCTTGGGGAACAATCCCTTTCTCCATGCACTGGTCTGTAACTCCATCATAAAAAGGTCTTGTATGGAGGATGGATAGTTCAATTTGGTTTACTTCCAATGGAAACAAATTGTGAAGCATGCTGAATTGCGTTGTCGTAAAATTCGAAACACCAAAATGCTTTACTTTTCCAGATTGCTTCAGTATGCGAAATGCCTCTGCAATTTCATGTGGACTCATCAACGGATCCGGACGATGAATCAATAACATATCAATGTAGTCAGTGTGAAAATTTGTGAGCGACTTTTCTACTGATGATAAAATATGTGTCTTGGTAGTGTTATACGATTTGATTTGATGAAGTGGCCTGTTCGGTGTTAACATACAAATACCACATTTTGTGATGATCTGCATCTTGCTCCTCAAGGAGGGATCTAACTTCAGTGCAGCTCCAAACTCTTCTTCCGTTGTATAATGTCCATATATATCTGCATGATCAAATGTGTTCACACCTGATTCCAGGGTTTTTTTAATCTGCAATAAATAGGTTTGTGTATTGAATTTGGCTCCCCATTGGCCCCAATTCATGCATCCAGCTATGACAGTTGATGTTTTCATAAAAAAAATTCAACTGCAAGATACTTGATTGATGATTAGCATGGAAACTAACGCTGTGGAGCTCTCGCTTCACTCGCAATAATCTTGCGCCCCATAACCTCTGTTTCATGAATGGCTGCAATGGCCTTTAATCCTTGATCATTGTCAGGCATTTCAACAAAACCAAATCCTTTGCTGCGACCACTGATTTTGTCTTTGATGATGCGTGCAGAAGCAACTTCTCCGTGTGGGCTAAACAACTCAGTGAGTGACTCACTTGTCATTTTGTAATTCAGGTTACCTACGAAAATGTTCATAATAGGCTTTTAAAAAGGTTAAAAAAAATGGGGGAGCGGGAGCGGGGAAACAGGCCTAATTCAGAATCATTTTCTTTAACTGCACATCTCGGCTGTATACATCTTTGCTGAAATTTAACACACCATCTGCACCTACAAATGCTGTGAAATAAACAACGTATACAGGAACTGGCTTTTTTAAAGGTACAAACTTTTCTATTCTACTTATCATTGCACTGTCAATTGCTTCCTCATTCCAATCTCCATTTCCAGATAATAAGAACATTGCCAGCTTTTTAGGCTCTGAAATTCGAATGCAACCATGACTGAACGTACGCGTGGTTTCATTAAACAATAGCTTGGATGGGGTGTCATGCAAATAAATATCATACCCATTGGGAAACACAAATTTTACTCCGCCTAATGCATTCCAGGGTCCGGGTAACTGACGAATACTGTTCCCATACCATTCCATGTGGTTCTCCAACAGATAGTTTTTGTTTCTTTTGATGGCAGGCAATACCTCTTTGTTCATAATATTGGTAGGCACATTCCAATACGGACTAAAAACAACATATTTCATGTCGCCCTTGAAAATGGCAGTGCGATTCGTCTCTTTTCCTACAACAACCTTGCAAGAAAGAAAAAGGCTGTCGTTGTCGTAAACGTATAATTTAAATTGTGGGATATTGATGAGTAAGTAAGATTTCCTGGTGGGCCTTGGAAGCCATCTAGTTCTTTCCATGTTGATGATGATTTGTTCTATTCTTTCTCTGATAGAAACATTCATCTCTGTAATCGTCATTTTACTTACTATGCCATCTGGCATTAATCCATGTGATCGTTGAAATGATTTAACGGCATCTTCTAATTCAGTATCAAAAATATTGCTGGTATCATTTTGGGCATATTCACCTGAGGTGAGCAACCTCTTTTTTAATGCAACTACATGATTCCCTCTGTCGCCAAGTTTCACATTTCTTTTGACGAGATGTATACTGTCCCAGCCTCCATTTTTTTCAATTTGCCGGTAGGACGCCAACTTTTCTTTTAATAAATCGTATTGAGGAAACACGTTTTTGTTTTCAAGCAATGTATCGCCAACAAGTATGCTATCTAACAACTCAATATAATTGGTTTTTTTTCTGGGGATGAACCATTCCAAGGACTTGCTTTGCTCTTCTGAAATACCAAATAAAAGTTTTTTTACATAATGCAAGTACTGTGAAGTTTGCATCAACTCCATCCTTGGATTGCTTTGAACGGCAGGTGACTTCATCAAGGAAGTATACTCTTCAATATATGGAATGTCTAATGTCATGCCATCCTCTTGCATCTTCATGATTCGGTTAAATAAAATATTGGCCTGCTCAATCATGCCAGTGCTGTCAAACCAGGCCATGGCATAGTTTCTGTTCCTGTAAAATGTATGAAGATCTTTTTTGAATTCAACAAAATGGTCATGTGAAGAGAGGAAACGATCGATAGACGAACTGTCTAATTTGATGTCTTGCTGATTGCTGAAATTTCCTGCTATTACTTTCGGCAAAACTGTATCGGATGGTTGATTGAATTCATTCAGGGTAGCCTCACCATTGCTGTTGCATGAAATAATTGTCCATGCCAATAACAAAAAAAGGAGCATCCGCGTCATATGGTTGAAAATTACGCAATAAAAAAAGCCCCCTGAAATCAGGAGGCTTTTTTTAAAGTCTTGTTTTGTTATTCTGCAACTATTTCCAATTCAATTTCAGTTTCATTGCCGTTTCCAAAATCTACTTTTGCCTTGTAAGAGCCAAGTTCTTTTATCTCGTCAAGCAAATGAATGCGACGGCGATCAATTTCGTAGTTTTTTTGCTCACGAATGGCTTTGGCGATTTGAACAGTTGTTACACTACCGAAAATTTTTCCAGTGGTACCTGTTTTAGCGCCAATCTTAACAGCACCTTGCTGAAGTGCAGCAATTACTTTGTTGATTTCTGCCAACATCTTCTCTTCCTTCTTTCTGTTCTGCTTGAGACGCTCTTCCAACTGCTTTAAGTTAGAAGGAGATGCTTCAACAGCCATTTTATTGGGGATGAGAAAATTTCTTGCATAACCATTCTTAACGGTTACCACTTCATTGGCACCTCCAAGGTTGTTGACATCTTGTATTAAAATGATTTGCATGTTTCTTATTTTAAAAGGTCAGTTACATAAGGCAACAAAGCCATTTGGCGCGCACGCTTGATCGCTTCAGATACCTTGCGCTGATATTTCAAAGAGTTTCCTGTAATGCGGCGTGGCAACATCTTACCTTGCTCATTCAAGAACTTCTTAAGGAACTCAGCATCTTTGTAATCGATATAACGGATACCATACTTCTTGAAGCGGCAGAATTTCTTCTTAGGCTGCTCCGTCTTAATGGCGGTTAGATACTTGATTTCATTTGCTTTTGCCATGAGATTAACCCTCCACTAATTTTTCGGTTCCAGTTGATACACCACTTCTTTTTTTCTTGTTGTACTCGACGGCGTATTTATCGAGTTTGGTAACAAGGTGACGGAGGACCTGCTCGTCACGCAGGAGCTGAATCTTCAGCTTTTCATTCATGTCGGTTGGCGCTACGTATTCCATCACCCAGTAGATACCAGTGGTTTTCTTCTGGATAGGGTAGGCCAGTGATTTCAACCCCCAGGGGTTGCTATGTACGAGTTTACCACCGCCAGCAGCGATAAAATCGACATATTTTTTCTGAACAGACTTAAATTCGTCCTCGCTCAGAACAGGGGTAAAAATCACCATCAATTCATAATTTTGCATAATACCCTGTATTTGTT